>CANQJY010000025.1 GCA_947624365.1 uncultured Clostridia bacterium | reverse complement strand
TTAGCAAGAAGTAAAGATAAAAAATGCAAAACATGCAATTATAATTATAATAAATTTGAGAATAAAGTACTTGATAATGTAAAAGATATAGTTAATACATTTTGCAATAAAAATGCTTTAAAATTAATATATGAAAAAAACAAAGATAGTTATAATCAGATTATAAAAGGAGAAGAACAAAAAATATTAACTATAAAAGATAAAATACAAGATATATCAAAAAAACTAGATAAAATGTATATGGATAAATTAAATGGAATTATAACAGACGATGACTATTTTAGATATTCAAGAGATTTTATAGTTGAGAGAGAAAAACTTGAAAATAACTGTAAAGACATAAAAAATAAAATAAAGATATTAAAAAATAAAAATCAAATAAATCAAGAAAAAGAAAAAACGAATAAAATAATTGAAGAATTTTTAAATTTTGAAAATCCAAGTAAAAAAGTATTATTTGAATTAATCGATAAAATAGAATTAGATGAGCTAAAAAATATATACATATATTTTAATTTTTCAGAAGTAAATATTGTAAAAAATGCATAATTGGTAATTTTAGTAATGCATCACATTTAGCGTGGATGTATGATATTTATTGTAAAACAGGAATAAAAGTATCATTTCCTATAATTGCAGATAGAAATGGGCAAATTGCAAGAAAATATGGAATGATATCAAATGATATCAGCAACACAGAAACAGTCAGAAATGTATTTATAATAGATGACAAAGGAATTATCAGAACGATTTTAATTTATCCATTAAATATCGGCAGATTTATCCCAGAAATTATTCGAATTGTAAAAGCATTACAAATGGCAGACTGCGCAAATGGATCAACTGCAGCAAATTGGATGCCAAATCAACCAGTAATTGTACCACCACCACAAACATTTGAAGCTTTGCAAACTAGAAATACAGAAATTGAAAAAAATCGAAATGGGATTACTTGGTACTTAAGTTTTAAAGAACCACCAGAAAAATGTATTCAAGAATAAAATCAAGTTTGTGTCCATTTGGGGACGGTCCTTTTTTGGACATTCGTAACGAATGTCCAAAAAAGGACCGTCCCCAAATGGACATTTTCCAAATTTTTCCTTAACAATAGTTGGCAAAATATTTTTACAAAAATTCGACATAATAATACTATAAAAACAAAAAAGGAGGAATTTAAAAAATGAAGAAAATAATCGCATTGATTACAATCTTATCAATCTTAGTATTAACTGTTTTAACAGGATACACATATGCTGCAGTATTGGATGATTTTGCAATTTCTGTAGATAAAAAAACAGTACGTCCTGGGGAACAAGTTGTACTTAAAGTTACTTTTGGACAACCTTTAGGAAGCTTTAAAGTTAAAGTTGATTTTGATGATGACATATTTGAATATGTTTCAGCAGACAACGGAACAGGAAGTGCAGAAAGTGATACAGTAACAGTAGAGTATACAGAATTATCAACAACAAAAACAGAAACAAACATCACTTTCAAAGCAAAAACAGGTATTACAACATCTAACCCAACAGAATTTACTGTAACAGCAACAAATATGAAATCAGAAGGAGGATCTACAGGATATGATGATATAACAGAAGGAAAAGTAGAAACATTAACAGTTGAACCAGAATATCAAGATTACACATTGACATTAGAAAATGCAGAAGATATTATAGCAGGAAAAGAAATACCTTTTAAATTATCATATTCTTCACCTATGGGACGTCATTATGCAAAAGCAAGATTAGAAGCTGACGCAACAAAAACACCTGAGAACGCAACTGTAAAATTAATAGGATTTAGCACTCAAGATAATTCACAATATGATATTATCGATGATGGTTGGGGAAATGCTCAAGGTTATGCAATTGGTGGCGAAGATGTATCACAAGAACTAGATTTAAAAGGAATATTTAGCCAAGCAGGAGAATATACAATAACATTAAAATTAATAGACAGAGAAAAAAGTGATGAAACAATTGTAGAAAAAGCATTCAATTTCACAGTAAAAGAAGCAGAAGCACAACAAGTTCCAGAACCACAAAAACCAGCAGAAGAATTACCAGAAGAATTACCAAAAACAGGTGTTAATGAAACTATTCCAGTAATCGCTGTATTTACAACATCACTTATCGCTTTCATATATATTGCTAAAAAACACGAAAATGTATAGTTGAACAATAATGTAGATGAGAATGAAACAATAAATTTTATTCTCATTTACTTACATATAAGGAGTAGACAAATGAAACAGTTTTTAATGATTTTAATATTTTGTATTTTACTTATTATAACAGTATGGTTTGGAATACAAGTATATCAAGAACAGCAAATAATGAATAAAAAAGCAGAAATTCCATATATAGCAGAAGAAACAGTTCAAAATGAATCAATTAATGAAATTACAACTGAAAACGAAACAGAAAACAAAACAGAAAATGAAATAGAAAATAATAAAGAAGAAAATACACAAGAACAAACAAATCAAATGCCAGAGAAATATGGAGGATATGCAGTAGAAGCAAAACTAGAAATACCAGCTATACAATTAGTAACATATGTAATAAAACCATATTCAAAGCAAAGTTTAAATGTATCTGTTACTAAATTTTGGGGAGCAAATGCTAATCAAGTAGGAAATTTTTGTGTAGCAGGGCATAATTTTCAAAATAAAATGATGTTTCGTAATTTAAAGAAATTAAATATAGGAAATAAGATATATGTAACAGACCAACAAAAAAATAGAATTAATTATAATATATATGATATTTACACTGTATTACCTAATGATGTAAATTGTTTGTCACAACAAACAGGAGGTAAAAGAGAAATTACATTAATTACATGTACATTTGATTCACAAAAAAGGATTATAGTAAAGGGAAGAGCAGTTTAGAAGTAAATGAATAGAAATAAAAAAAACACGCATAATAAAAATATATCAAAAGGAGGGATATAAAATGGAAGGAAATCAAAAAATACATTGTACAGTAGAAAGCTGTAGATTTAATAATTGTGAACAAAATATGTGTACTTTAAAAGCTATTAAAGTATCACCATTACAAGATTGCGATACAAAAACACCAGATGAATCAATGTGCTCAAGCTATGAATATCAAAATAATTAATTAAAAATTAATATATTTATCTTAAAATATACCATTTTTTTAATAATTGTGATAGAATACTCTCAAGGAGAGTGATAAATATGTTGGTTACAACAAAAGAAATGTTTGAAAAATCAATGAAAAAAGGCTTTGCAATAGGAGCATTTAATATCAATAATTTAGAAATTTTACAAGGAATAGTAGATGCAGCAAATGAATGTAAATCACCAGTTATTTTACAAGCATCATCTAGTGCTATTAAATATGCAAGAATTAACTATTTAATGAAAATGATAGAAGCAGCAACTGAGCAATATCCAGATATTCCTATTGCTATGCATTTAGACCATGGGCCGGATTTTGAAACTGCAAAAATGTGTATTGATAATGGATTTACATCTGTTATGATTGATGGCTCAAAATATGATTTTGAAGAAAATGTAAGTTTAACAAAACAAGTAGTAGATTATGCACATAGCAAAGGTGTAGTTGTAGAAGCAGAACTTGGAAAATTAGCAGGAATTGAAGATGATGTAAATGTTTCATCATCTGATGCTATGTATACAGACCCAGCTCAAGCAGAGGAATTTGTAAAAAGAACAGGATGTGATTCTTTAGCGATTGCTATTGGAACAAGCCATGGAGCATATAAATTTAAAGGGGAAGCAAAATTAAGATTTGATATTTTAAAACAAATAAAAGAACGTATTCCAGAAACACCAATTGTGTTACATGGAGCATCAACAGTGATTCCAGAATTAGTTGAAATGTGTAATCAATATGGTGGAAATATACCTGGAGCAAAAGGAGTCCCAGACGAAATTTTGCATGAAGCAAGTATATCTGGAGTATCAAAAATTAATGTTGATACAGACTTAAGATTGGCTATGACAGCAGGAATTCGTAAAACATTTGCTGAAGAGCCTAATGTATTTGATCCTAGAAAATATTTAGGGAATGCTAGAGAATTAATAAAAGAAACAGTAAAACATAAAATGATAGATGTATTTGGATCAAGCAATCAATGTTGCTGACGGGCAATTTGCCTTTCAGCATCTTTTTTTGCTAATTCTTGACGTTTATCATATAACTTTTTACCTTTACCAATACCTAGTTCCATTTTCACAAAACTGCCTTTAAAATATAAACAAATAGGAACTAAACTATATCCTTTTTGTTTTGTTAAACCTATTAATTTTGCAATTTCACGCTTATTTAAAAGTAATTTTCTATCACGAAGAGGATCCTTATTAAAAATATTACCATGTTCATAAGGGCTAATATGCATACCAATTACAAAAACTTCACCCTTTTTTATTGTAGCATATGTATCTTTTAAATTAACTTTACCTTGTCTAATAGATTTTATTTCAGTACCACTTAATACAATTCCTGTTTCTAATTTTTGCTCAATAGTATAATTATGGTAAGCAGTTGGATTTTTACAAATTAATTTAGTGTTCACTATTTAAATCTCCTTTGTTTTTTAAAAGTATATCACGAAAATGAAATAAGTGCAAATAAAAATATACAGAAGCTAAAAATATAACCTCTGTATATTATTCAATTTAATTTCTATCGTTATTTGTATTATTTAATTGAGTTCCATAATACCAAACTAAAGCGATTATTGCAATTGCAGCGATACCAATAATTAGCCATGTCCAAGCAGTAGCATTCATTCCCATAAATGTTGAACCTGTTTCTGCACTTGTTCTTGTTGCACTATATGTGTCTCCATTTGGATTTGTACTAGTTACAGATGAATTTGTTCCTGTAGAACTAGTTGTTCCATTAGAACCATTTGTTCTATCTGTTGTAGAATTTTCGGCAGAACCTGTAACATCTTTTGAAGTATTAGAAATATCTCTTGCACCATCTTCAATTGCATTTTCAGCACCACCAACGGCATCTCTTACACCGTTTGCGGCATCTTGTAACATACTACTATTATCTGCAGCTAAAACAACAGAAAAAGAAAATATAGTAATTACAATAATACTTATGATAGCAAATAATTTTCTGTACATAAAATTATCCTCCTTTTTTGAATGTATATTATTAGTATTGAAAAATAGCGAAAAAATATACATGCAAAAAAATAAAAATAACACAATAAAAACAAAAAAATCCAAAAAATGGATATTTTTTGGATTTTGTAAATGTTATTTTTTTAATTTTATCAAAATGGCAACTGCTAATAAAATTAATAATATACCAACAACAATTAATAAAATATTTAAAATATTTGTTAATCCTAAATCAGATTCTGGTAAATAACTGGTAACTGTTGCAGAAGAATCAGGAACTCCAGTATAATTTTCATATGATGTTGAATTACTGCTTGTATTGCTAGTATTACTATTTGTATTTGAATTTGTGTTTGTTGAAATTTCATTTTCTTCATCTTCATCTTCAGAAAAATTTTCATCAGCTATGTTGTTAAAATTATCTGAAGTATTTGATGTTTGGCTTTCACTAATATAATTATCAGAGTCTACGGCAAAAACAGGAGATAGCATGGATATGATTATCAATAAAATTGCACCAAACGCTAAAATTTTTTCAAATTGATTTAACATGATAATTACCTCCTAAATTTCTTATCATTTGATTTAAAATAATCATATCATAAATAATAAAATCTTGTCTAGTGTTTTTTGAAAAAATAATGCCAAAAATTTCCTTAGGAAAATTTCAAAAAAAGTACCTAAAATTGTTGTCAAAAAAAGTATAATGCTGTATAATTTAAATTGACGACCTTTAAAAATAGGATATGAAAAAGAAGGGGAAAATCTTGAAATTTTTAAAAAAACACAGAAACATAGTCTTAAAGATGATGGATATTATCATTATATTTTTAGCTTATTATGTTTCATATGCTTTAATTAATAATCAATTAATAATACAAAATGAAATGAACAAAATGGTAAATACAATTGTATTAGCAATTATGATTTATTCACTTATGTTACATATGTTCAAAACATATGAAAATATCACTAGATATGAAACAGCATATGATTATTTAGTATATATTTTAGCATGTTTAATTTCATATACGATTATAGTAACATTAAAAATAACATTTCATTTAGATACTATTGTAAGTATTAGAATAAATATGATAGCAGCACTTATTATTGTAACAGGAATAATATCTTATAGAGTTATATTAAAACTAATATTAACAGAAAGATATAAAATAATAAAACATGATAATACATTAAAGAAAAATGTTTTACTAATTGGAGCAGGTGAAGCTGCAACAATTGTTTTAGGAACATTAAAAACAACAATGAAAGATACATACAATGTTGTAGGATTAATTGATGACAATTCAAACAAAGTAAATTATGCAATATCAGGAGTTAAAATTTTAGGTACAAGAAATGATATAGTTAGAATTTGCAAAGAAAAGAATGTAGAATTAATATTATTTACAATTTCAAAAATATCAAATGAAGAAAGAAAAAACATATTAAATATTTGTCAACAAACAGGGTGTAAAGTAAGAATATTACCAGGAACAGAAGATTTAATAAAAAACAAAAATTTAATGGACAGTTTTAGAAATGTGGAAATTGAGGATTTATTAGGAAGAGATACTATAAAACTAGACAATAAAAATATAGGAAAACTAATAAAAGGCAAAGTTGTATTAGTAACTGGTGGCGGAGGCTCAATAGGATCAGAACTTTGTAGACAAATTATAAAATATGATCCTAAAAAATTAGTAATAGTAGACATCTATGAAAATAATTTATATGATATTGAGCAAGAACTTAATTATAATTATCCAAACCAGAAAGTTTATGCAATTGTTGCAAGTGTAAGAGACAAAAAGAGATTAAATGAGATATTTGAGGAATTCAAGCCATATTTAGTATTTCATGCAGCTGCACATAAACATGTTCCATTAATGGAAACAAGCCCATTAGAAGCAATAAAAAATAATGTATTTGGAACATATAATGTAGTAAATTGTTCAGACGAATATAATGTAAAAAGATTTATCCTTATTTCAACAGATAAAGCAGTAAATCCAACTAATATTATGGGAGCAACAAAGCGCTTATGCGAAATGATTATTCAAGCAAAAGCTAAAACAAGTAAAACAGAATATGCAGCAGTTAGGTTTGGAAACGTGTTAGGAAGTAATGGCTCTGTTGTTCCATTATTTAAAAAGCAAATAGCAAGTGGTGGACCTGTTACTGTAACGCATAAAGATATAACAAGATTTTTTATGACAATACCTGAAGCTGTATCACTTGTATTGCAAGCAATGACATATGCAAAATGTGGAGAAATATTTGTATTGGATATGGGTGAACCAGTAAAAATTTATGATATGGCAGTAAAATTAATAAAACTATCTGGATATGAGCCAAATGTTGATATGCAAATAAAAATAACAGGATTAAGGCCAGGAGAAAAGCTATATGAAGAATTACTAATGGAAGAAGAAGGGTTAAAGCAAACAAAACATGAAAAAATTTATATAGCTCCACCATCAGAAATTAGTATGGAAAAAATAGAAGATAATATACAAATTTTAGATGATACAATACAAAAATATAATAATAATCAAAAACAAGAAATAAAAAAAGTGATGAAAAAAATAGTACCAACATTTAAGGAAGAAAAAACAGTTGAGAAATAAGAAAGAGGGAATTAGATTGGAAAAAAGAATATTTCTATCATCACCACACATGTCAGATGAAGGATATGAACAACAATATATAAAAGAAGCATTTGATACAAATTGGATAGCACCACTTGGAGAAAATGTAAATAAATTTGAAGAAGAAATTTCTGCATATGTAGGAAGTAAAACAGCAGGAGCATTATCAAGTGGAACAGCGGCAATACATATGGCACTTAAAGCTTTAGAAGTAAAAAAAGATGACATTGTATTTTGCCAATCACTTACATTTTCAGCAACAGCAAATCCAATTATATACCAAAATGCAACACCAGTATTTATTGATAGTGAAAAAGAAACTTGGAATATGGATCCAAAAGCTTTAGAAAAAGCATTTGAAAAATATCCAAATCCAAAAGCAGTAATTGTAGTATATTTATATGGTACACCTGCAAAAATAGATGAGATAAAAGAAATATGTGATAGACATAATACACCGTTAGTTGAAGATGCAGCAGAAAGTTTAGGCTCAATGTATAAAGGAAAGCAAACAGGTACTTTTGGAAAATATGGAATATATTCATTTAATGGAAACAAGATTATAACAACAAGTGGTGGAGGAATGATAGTTTCTGATGATGAGGAAAAAATAGCAAAAGTAAGATTTTGGGCAACTCAAAGTAGGGAAGAGGACAGCTAAAGGTTTTAGATAAAAGAATAGAACAAAAAACAAATATATATAACACATATAAAGAAGAATTTAAAGATATTGATGAAATAGAAATGCAACCATTTCTAGAAAACACTAGACCAAATCATTGGTTGTCAGTTATCACATTAAAAGAAACCTCAAAAGTAAAACCAGTAGATATTATGGATGCATTAGAAAAGGAAAATATTGAATCTAGACCAGTATGGAAACCAATGCATTTGCAACCAGTATTTATGCAATATGATTTTATAAAATTGCAAGATAAATCTGTATCAGAGGATATATTCCAAAGAGGTGTATGTTTGCCTTCTGATACAAAAATGACAAAAGATCAACAAGATAAAATTATTAATATAATTAAAAGCTTATTTAGATAAGGAGACATACATGATTCTTTTATCTGTTTTATTTTTTTAAAATCTATGTTTTTGATTAAAAATGTGTAGAATTATAATCAAACATTAGAGAAAAATGCTTGAAAACCATAGCTAAATATGATAGTATTTGGATGTGTTTTTATATATTATATAAAATAGGAGAAATTTGATGAAAAGATTTATATTGTTATATGATTGTCCAATAAAAACGTGCGATAAAATATGGCTATATAATGGTTTGAAAAAATATGGTAAGGTAAAGTTAGTAAAAACGGGTATAAATGTATCATATTTTAGAATCAGTAGAATATTGCCTAAAATAAAGTTAGGTATAATAATTGAGAGAATCCTAATATATTTACAAATATTAAAAGCATTAATAATTTCGAATCAAGATGATATAGTTATAACATGGAGCAATAATCAAGGGGTAATATTTAATAAAGTATGCCAAAAACTACATATTAATCGAAAAATAGTTTCATTTAATTGGATTAGCTTGCCTAAAAAGAAAAACTATAAAAAAGTTGAAAGTTGTCTAAAAAATAAAAATTTTATACCTATTATAAATAATAAAAGGCTGGAAGAAGAGTTTATTAATCTATTTAATTTAGAAAAATGGAATGGAATTTTTTTGCCGGATGTATTTGATGATAAGGAAGAATGGTTAAAATGTGAATTTAGGGAAAAACAAAGATATGTATTTTCAGGAGGAGTTAATAATAGAGATTGGCAAACATTGATGTCAGTTGCAAAAGAAACGCCTAAAATAAAATATATAATTGTTTCAGGAAAAGATGATATAAAAAATAAATTGATTTTAGACAATGTGAAATATTTTGAAGAATTAGAAATGAAAGAATACTACAAAATGATGAAAAAATCATTTCTAACAGTTTGCCCATTAAAAGAAGACAAAGTATCTGGCTTGATAAATATAATAAAATCTATACAATATGGAATACCATGTATTTCTACAAAATTAGATGTAACAGATATGTACTACCCATTAGAAATGAAGGAATTATTATATGAAAGAAACAATAAAGAAGATTTGAAAAAGTGTATACTAAAGTGTTATTCATATTCAAAAAAGGAATATATAAATAAAACCAAACAACTACAAGATTACTTACAAAAAAATTTTAATCCACAACGAAATGTTGATGCGTTAATAATGAAAATACAAAAAAGCTGGGAAGAGGAATAAGAAATTTTAGATAGGAGATATACATATGTATCAAAAATATTTTAAGCGAGTGCTAGACTTAGTACTAAGTCTATTGGCATTAATTATATTAATGCCAATAATGATTATTATATACATATTAGTTAGAATAAAATTAGGAAAACCAGCGATATTTAAACAGCAAAGACCTGGTAAAAATGGGAAAATATTTACATTATATAAATTTAGGACAATGACAGATGAAAAAGATGAAGATGGAAATCTATTACCAGATGAACAAAGACTTACAAAATTTGGTAAAACTTTAAGAAGTACTTCTTTGGATGAATTACCTGAATTAATAAATATTATAAAAGGTGATATGGCAATAGTTGGACCAAGACCTTTATTAGCAGAATATTTACCTTATTACACAGAAGAAGAAAAACACAGGCATGATGTAAGATCAGGACTTACAGGATTAGCACAAATTAGTGGTAGAAATACTATAGATTGGAATGAAAGGTTAAAATTGGATGTAGAATATGTACATAATTGCTCTTTTAAAAATGATGTAAAAATAATTTTAAAAACAATAAGAAAAGTTATAAAAGAAGAAGATATTTTGGTAGGTAAAGAACAAATTATAAATTTTGACAAAGAAAGAGAGAAGGCTATAAAATGAAAAAGATTGGCTATATGGGATTTAATGAAACTATGATATTAGAAATAATAGAAAATAAAGATATTGAATTAAGTTTTATTATAACACAAAAAGACAGATTATCTAGAACAATGTTAACACTTTTAGATGTTATGGACATTCCATATTATATCGTAGAAAATAAAAAAGATTTAATGCAATATGAAAATTTATTTCAAGAAGTAGACTTTTTATTATCATATTGTTTTGGTATTATAATACCAAATGATATTATTGAAAAATATCAATGTTTTAATATTCATCCAGGAGATCTAAAAACGAATAGAGGACCATATCCATTAGTTAGAAATATATTAAATAATGATAAAGAAGCAGTAGCTACATTACATAAAATCGGAAACAAAATAGATACAGGTATTGTTATAGCAGAGTATAAGGTAAAAATATATAAAACAGATAATGATATTACTTTATTAAAAAAATTAAATGAAGGTTGTAAGTTTTTATTAGAAAAACTTTTGGAATTCGATAATAATATACAGTATCCAGTAATAATGGATGGAAAATATTATAAGAAAGTTAAAGAGAAGGAAATTATGATACAAGAACAAGATGATTATGAAGAGATGAACAGAAAGATAAGAGCACAAAAATCATATGGAGGAGCTCTAGCAAATTATAAACAACATTTAGTAAAAATTTCAGAAATTATACAATAGGGAAGAAAGTAGAGTGAATTTTAATATGGAATTTTATGTAATAGACTTTTCGAGAAAAGACGAATGGAAGCAAATAGTAAAAAACAAAGAAATATATTATCAATGGGAATATGTTGATGCTTTTTATAAAAATGGAGATGGTGAACCATTTCTAGTATATGCAAAAAACAAAGATAATTATGTCTTTAATGTATATTTAAAAAGAGATATTGCAAATGTAGAAAAATTAAAAGGTGAGATAGAAACAAATAAGTATTTTGATATTTCAACACCTTATGGCTATGGTGGCGTTGATATAGTAGGAGAAAAAAATGATGAATTATTAAAGTACTTTTATAGTGAATTCTATAAATACTGTAATAAAAATAATATAATTTCTGAATTTGTAAGATTAAATCCTTTGAGTAACAATTATAAATTATATAAAGATACAGATTATGAAATTGTTAATATTTCAAAAACAATATATATAAATTTAGAAAATCAAGAGCAAATCTGGGAAGATATGGAAAGTAAATGTAGAAATAAAATAAGGAAAGCACAAAAAAATGGCTTAGTTATAAAATCAGGATTTACAAAAGAAATGTTTAAAGAATTTTTTGAATTATACAATGAAACGATGAAAAGAGATAATGCAACAGAATATTATTATTTTTCAAAAGATTTTTTTGAAAGTATTTATATTAATATGAAAAATAATGCAAAATTATATATAGTATATTATCAAGAAAAAGCCATTAATGCACTCTTAGTGATTTACAATGAAACTAATGCAAATTACCATTTAAGTGGTTCACTATCTAATTTTATGAATTTAGGAGCTAATAATTTATCATTATATGAAGTGGCAAAGGATTTATGTAATAAAGGATATAAAAAATTTCATTTAGGTGGTGGATATGGTGGAGATGATAGCCCACTATTGAAATTTAAGAAAGGATTTAATAAAAAAGGAGAATTGAATTTTTATATTGCAAAAAAAATATTTGATAAAGAAGTATATGATTATTTAGTAAAAAAAAGATTAAATGATGAAAAATTTGATTATAAATCTAAATTTTTCCCACTATATAGAGATGTTTAAATTTTGTAAACAGAGAAAAAGAGGAGAATTGAAGTGAAAAAAGTTTTATTTGTAGCAACTATTACTAAACATATTAATTCATTTCATATACCTTATTTGAAGTGGTTCAAAGAACAAGGATATGAAGTACATGTTGCAAGTAATGGAAATGAAAAAATAGAATATTGTGATAAGCATTATAATTTAACTTTTGAACGATTTCCGTTCAAAAGAAATAATTTAAAAGCATATAAAGAATTAAAAAGAATCATTAATGAAAATCACTACGAGATAATTCATTGCCATACACCAGTTGGAGGAGTATTAGCAAGGTTAGCAGC
>CANQJY010000024.1 GCA_947624365.1 uncultured Clostridia bacterium | reverse complement strand
ATATTCAATACCCTTTTTCAAACTTTGAATTTCATATACAGCTTTTGCTGGATCTGTTATTTGATAAAATACAACTGTATCAATTGTAATAGTAACATTATCTTTTGTAATAACTCCTTGAGGTGGAACATCCATTGTTTGTTGTTTTAAACTAACAACACTTCTTACATGATCAAAGAATGGGATGATTATAGAAAGACCGGCATCAGCTACTTTATAAAATTTACCTAACCTTTCTATAATATAAACCTCAGATTGTTTTACGATTTTGATAGAGCTAAATGCAATTATTAAAATAATAACAAGTAGAACTAATAAAAACCACATAATTTAAACCTCCTTTATACATTTTCTGTCACAACCGATTTAATTGGCTTGACGATAGCTTTTACACCTTCAATCTTTATAATTTTAACTTCTGTATCAATAGGGATTACTATATCTTCATCACATATGGCAGACCATGTTTCTCCGCCAACTTTAATTTGTCCAGTTCCTTTTACTGTATTAACTTCTTGTATTACAAGTGCTTTTCTACCAATTAAAGAAAATGCATTTGTGATAACTGTTTCTTTATCCATAAATTTTTTAACAAAAGGTTTTGTCGCTAAAATTAAAAGTACAGATGAAATAATAAAAACAGTCATTTGAATAATTATATTAGAAGTAAAGAAACTCACAATCATTGCAATAAGGCTTGCTACACCAAACCAAAATAGTAAAAATCCTACTGTCATAATTTCTCCTATGAAAAATATACCTGCAGCTATGAGCCAATATTGCCACATATGTATCCCTCCTAAAAACTTACTACACTTCTATTATAGCATATTTTTACAGAAAAATAAAGGGTTTTTACAAATAAATCTTGTAATTATACCTAAAAAATGATATAGTAAGGAAGAAGTTTTAAAGAGGTGACAAAAATGCAAATTCGAGAATTAATAGAAAATACAAATTTGCAAATACCAGAAAACCGAATACATTATGAAGAACCAATGAAAAAACACACTAGTTTTAAAGTTGGTGGACCAGCAGAAGTATATATAAAAATACAGAATGAAGAAGAAATAGTAAATATACAAAATTTTGCTCAAAAATATAAAATACCAATTACGGTTTTAGGAAATGGAAGTAATGTATTAGTAACTGATAAAGGAATTAGAGGAATTGTATTACAGATTGATATAAAAAAACAATCAATAGAAGAATTAAAAAATGGACAGGTTAGAGTAATTATAGGAGCAGGTAACAAAATTGCAGAAACGGCACATAATTTATGCAAACAAGGAATTAGTGGAGTTGAAGAGTTAGCAGGAATACCAGGCACAATAGGTGGAGCTGTAAAGATGAATGCAGGTGCTCATGGAAAAGAAATTAAAGACATTATAAAACAAGTTAAAGTAATGAAAAGTACAGGGAAAATAGAAATATGGCAAAAAGAAGAATTACAATTAAGTTATCGAAATAGCATATTCTCAAACAATAAAGCAATTATTTTAGAAGCAGAATTTAATTTAAAAAAAGCAGATGTAGAAAATATCAAACAAAAAATGGACGAATATATGAAAATACGCCGAGAAAAACAACCAATTGAATATCCAAGTGCAGGTAGCACTTTTAAAAGAGGAGATACATATATTACAGCAAAATTAATTGACGAAGCAGGTTTAAAAGGATATCAAATAGGTGGTGCACAGATATCAGAAAAACATGCAGGATTTATAATAAATAAAAACAATGCTACATCAAAAGATATACAAGACTTAATTGAATATACACAAAATACAATTTATAAAAAATGTGGACACAAAATACAGTTAGAAGTAGAAATATTAGGTGAATAGTCCATTTGGGGACGGTCCTTTTTTGGACAGAATGTCCAAAAAAGGACCGTCCCCAAATGGACATAGGAGGAAAAAATGAAAGGTTTTTTTAAATGGTTTCAATCAAGTTCAAAGATGAAAAGATGGATGTTTTTAATTGTAATAGGTATTATATTAGCATGCTATGGTATTGCAGAAATATTAGTATCTAAAGAAATGTCTTTTGGACAAGTGGGAAAAATCATTGCTATATTTGTTGTTGGATTTTTAGCAATTGTTATAGGTCTAGTAGGATTAAATAAAAGAACATTAGAAGTATTAGTAGAGTCTACAGATGAAAGAATGGAAAACAAAAAAAATGTTAATGTGAAATCATTAATTTTTAATAAAACAGTATATGACCAAGGTCCTAATATTGTTGTTATTGGTGGAGGTACGGGCTTAAATACTGTGTTAGAAGGACTCAAAAAATATACTAATAATTTAACAGCAATTGTTACTATTTCTGATTATGGAGAACAAATTTCTAATTCACGAAAAGAACTAGGAACACTACCATTAGATGATGTAAAAGATAGTATAATAGCTTTATCAAATCAAAAAGAAAATATGGAAGCTTTATTAAATTATAATTTTAAAACAGGAAAATTAAGGGGATTATCTTTTGCAGATATTTATTTCTTGGCAATGAATGAGGTTCATAAAGACTTTACTAAATCTATCATGAACAGTAATGAAGTCTTAAATATTACAGGAAAAGTTCTTCCAGTTACATTAGACCAAATGAATATTACAGCAGAACTAGATAATGGATATATTGTAACAGAAAGAGAAAGAATTCCAGAAGTAGTATATGATAAAGTAACAAAAATTAGTCGTATTTATTTAAATCCTTCAAACTGTAGACCAGCACCAGGCGTTAAAGAGGCAATTAGTAAAGCTGACTGCATTATAATAGGACCTGGAAGTCTATATACAAATGTTATTCCAAATTTGTTAGTTAATGAAGTAGCAAAAGCAATAAAACAATCAACAGCAATAAAGATATATGTTAGTAATATAATGACAGAACCAGGGCAAACAGACAATTATACAATTGCAGATCATATAAATGCTATTGAAGAACATTGCGGAAAAGGCATTATTGATTATTGTATTTATGATACAGGAGAAATTGTTCCTGAAATGATAAAAAAATATAATACTGAAGGACAAGACTTAGTAGAACAAAATACAGACAAAATCAAAGGAATTACATTTTTACAAAGAGATTTGGCAATGGTAAGAGATGGGCATATTAGGCATGATCCAACTTTAGTTGCGGCCTCTATCATAGAATTAATTTGTGATGATTTAAAATATCAAGATAAACAAAATGACCCTCAATATATGATGTTAAATAATAAATTAAGAGAAGATAAACGTATTCAAAAAGTGCAAAAACAAATGAAGAAAAAGGAAAAGAAAAATAGTAAAAAACCAGAAGATAAAAACAAAAAGAAGAGCAAAAGTAAGTTTAGTAGTAAATATAGTGAAAGAATAGAGTCTATTAGACAAGCAGATCAAAAAGCAAAAAAGAAAAAGAAAACAAAAACACCACAACAACAAAGAGAAGAAATGTTGAAAAAGCTAGAGAAGAGTAAGTTTAAAAAATAGATGGAGGAAATTTATGAAAAACACAAATGAAATATTCACATTAGAAAAAGGGATACAAAAAGAATGGGTTATCACAAATGGAATTGGAGGATTTGCTAGTTCTACAAGCATTGGTATAAATACAAGAAAATATCATGGCTTGTTAATTGCACCACTAACACCACCTGCTAGAAGATATTTAATATTATCAAAACTAGATGAAAGTTTAGAAATTGAAAATAAAAAGTATGACATATATTCTAATATGTGTGAAAACTACATAACTAAAGGTTATTGCTATCAAACAGGTTTTGAAAAAGAATATTTACCAGTATTTACATATTGTGTTGAAGGTGTAAAAATAATAAAAACAATATGTATGGAATATGGAAAAAATACAGTAGGTGTTCAATATAAAATAAAAACAGGGAAAAAACCAGTAAAATTAACTTTAGCACCAATCATAAATTTTAGGGATTTCCATACTATGAGTACAAATCATGAATTCACAATAAAACAGCAAATAAAAGGAACAAAAGTAAGAGCAGTTATAGATAATATGATTCAATATCCAATATATATGAATTTGTCAGAAGGAAATTATATAGAACATACTAATGACATATTTGCCCATATGTTTTATATTGAAGAACAAAAAAGAGGATTTTATCCAGAAGAAAACCATACTGTAACAGGCAGATATGAAGTAGAAATTCCAGCTAATGAAAATAAAGAAATTTCATTTGTGTGTTCATTTGAAGAAAATATAGAAGAAATTGATGTTGGAAAAATGATACAAAAAGAAAAAAGAAGAATTCAAACAATAGTAAGAAAATCAGGATTAATAGAAAAAGAAAAAAGCCACGAAGAAAAAGAACTTATAAAAAATTTAATAATTACATCTGATACCTTTATTGCATATAGACCAACATTTAGATTACATACTATTATAGCTGGATATCCATGGTTTTTAGATTGGGGAAGAGATACTCTAATTTCACTTGAAGGGTTGTTATTAAAAACAAAACGTTATAATATTGCAAAAGAAGTATTACTAACTATGGTAAGAGACATTAAATATGGACTTGTTCCAAATGGATATTCTGGATTTGATAGCCGTCCATTATATAATAGTGTAGATGCATCTTTGCTATTATTTGAGCAAGTACAAAAATATATTGAATATACAGGTGATGAAGCTTTTATTGAAAAAGAAATTTTTAGCAAGTTAGAAAATATTATTGAAAGTTATATTAAAGGAATAGATTTAGATAATAATAATATTTATTTAGATACAGATAATTTAATTGTATCAGGAACAGAAACCACACAAAATACCTGGATGGATGCAAAAATAGGAAATTTTGCTGTAACACCACGAAATGGAAAAGCAGTAGTAATCAATGCAATGTGGTATAATAGTTTAAAAATAATGGAAAACCTATGTAAAAGATTTAATAAATCAGAAAAAGCAAAAAAATATGCAGAACAAGCAAAAGCAACTAAAAATTCGTTTGAAGATAAATTTTATAATACTCGAAGAAAATGTTTATATGATGTATTAGGTGATAGCAAAATTAGACCAAATCAATTATTTAGTTTAAGTCTAACATATCCAATAATTGATTTAAATTCTGAAATGGCTGAAAATATTATACAAACAGTAGAAAAGAAATTATTAAATCAATATGGATTGCAAACACTAGCAAAAGGAGAAGAGGGATATACTGCTATTTATGAAGGAAATCCTCAAAAAAGAGATATGAGTTATCACCAAGGCATTACTTGGACATGGCTTTTAGGACTATATTTTGACAGTTTAGTAAATATTGAAAAAGCTCAAAAAAGCAAACAGAAAAAGCAAAAGTGGACTAAAAAGATAGAAGACTTAAGAAAAAGTGTAATTGAAACATTTTCTAAAGAAATAACAGAAAGAGGATGTGTTGGTAGTATAGCAGAAATCTATGACTCTAATAAACCATTTGCACCAAAGGGAGCTATATCACAGGCATGGAGTGTAGCAGAAGTTTTAAGAATTATTTAAGAAAAGGAAGAATTTTATGCGTATTTTAGGCATAGACCCTGGTTTTGCGATAACGGGGTATAGTATTATAGACTATATTGGAAATAAATTTAAACTACTTACATCAGGAGCTATTTTAACAGATGCAAAAACATCATTTCCATTAAGATTAGAAAAAATTTATGATGATTTAACTAATATTATTACAACATATAAACCAGATGCAATGTCTATTGAAGAATTGTTTTTCAATAATAATGCCAAAACTGCAATCAATGTAGCACAAGCAAGGGGAGTTATTTTAATGACAGCAAGAATTAATAAATTAGATATTTTTGAATATACACCTTTACAAGTAAAACAAGCGGTAACTGGGTATGGAAGAGCAGACAAAATTCAAGTACAAAGAATGGTAAAAATGATTTTAAATGAGGAAAAATTACCAAAATTAGATGATATAACAGATAGCATGGCAATTGGTATATGCCATGCACATTCTGCAAAATTTGCAGTAAAATTGTAAAACAAGTAGGTGCAAACATGGTAAAAATAGAAGAACTAGAAAAGCAATTACAAAACAACACAGTTGGGAGTTTATACCTTTTATATGGTGAAGAACAATATTTAATAGAGCAATGTACTAAAAAGATAAAAGGAATATTTGGCGAATGTTTGAAAGGAATTAATTACATTCAAATAGATGAAAATACAGCAACAGAGATTATATCTGATATGGAAACACCAAGCTTTGGATATGAAAAAAAATTGATAATTGCAAAAAACACAGGTTTATTTAAAAAAGAAGGACGTAAAAAATCAGAAGAAATAGTAAATTTAAAAAAGCAAGTTGCTAACTATATTAGTGAAAATTTTCAAATGATAAAAGAAAGCAATATAGTAGTATTTATAGAAGATGATATTGAAAAATCAGATTTATATAAAGTAATTGAAAAGTATGGTATAGTGTGTCAATTTGATTATCAAAAACCAGTACAATTAATTAAACGATTAAAATTAATATGTGACGCATATCATGTAAAAATAGAAAATTACGTACTACAATATTTTATAGAATGTTGTGGAACGAATATGCAAGAACTTATTAATGAAATACGAAAATTAATTGAATATGCAGGAGAAAATGGAGTTATTCAAAAAGAAGATATTGATGCATTATGTACGAAAAAATTAGAGAGTGTTATTTTTGATTTAACAGATAATTTAGGAAAGAAAAATATTACAAAAGCACTCGAAGTTTTTAAAAATCTATTATATGCTAAAGAGCCTATTCAAAAAATTTTAATAACATTATATAATCATTTTAAAAAATTGTATTTAACAACAGTTGCAATTGTGTTAAATAAGGATATAATAGAAAGTTTAAACTTAAAGCCAAATCAAACATTTTTGGTAAATAAATATAAAACACAAGCAAGTTATTTTAAAGGTAAAGAATTGAGAAATATTTTGCAAGATTTATGTGATTTGGATTACAAATATAAAAGTGGATTAATTGATTTACAAATTGGATTAGAAACAATACTTTGTAAATATTGTGTATAAATGTATAACAAAACCAAATATTGATAAAAATAACAATAAAGGTTATCAATAGGAGGTTTTTTTATGTTTAAAAATAAGCATAGCATTAAAATTATAACTACAATAATATTACTAGCAATTACTATATTTGCAATAGCAGTTATTTTTGATTTTAATCCAGTAGAAGCATTATCAAAATATGGTTCAAGAGGAAATGAAGTAACTCAAATACAAAGTAAATTAAAAAGATGGGGGTATTATAATGGAAATGTAGATGGCATTTATGGAAGCCAAACACAATCGGCAGTAAAATATTTTCAACGAAAGAATGGCTTAACTGCTGATGGAATTGCAGGTCCAGCTACTTTACAAGCAATGGGAATTACCTCATCTTCAGGAAATAATTCTTCAAGTGGAAGCACATCAACAAATTCAAATAATGTAAATTTATTAGCAAGACTAATTTATGGAGAGGCAAGAGGAGAGCCATACACAGGGCAAGTAGCGGTAGGAGCAGTTGTGTTAAATAGAGTAAAAAGTAGTTCATTTCCAAATACAATATCTGGTGTGATTTATCAATCAGGAGCATTTAATGTGGTATCAGATGGGCAAATCAATTTAAGCCCAAACGATACAGCAAAAAAAGCAGCACAAGATGCGATTAATGGGTGGGACCCAAGCTATGGAGCAATCTACTATTTTAATCCATCAACAGCTAGTAATAAATGGATATGGTCAAGACCAATGACAGTAACAATAGGCAAACACAGATTTTGCAAATAAAATTGCAAAGGAAAATTTTTTATGATATAATCCAGATAACTATTTTGTCCATGTGTCCATTTGGGGATGTCCATTTGGGGACGGTCCTTTTTTGGACATTTTATATTTGATTAATAAAGACATATCAAAAGTGAACAAAATGTCCAAAAAAGGACCGTCCCCAAATGGACATCCCCAAATGGACACATGGACACTCAAATAGAAGGAGGCAAAGTATGTCAAATTTTGTGCATTTACATATACATAGTGAATTTAGTTTACTAGATGGAGCTAATCGAATAAAAGATTTGCCTGTAAGAGCAAAAGAATTAGGAATGGATGCTATTGCATTAACAGACCATGGAGTTATGTATGGTGCAATTGATTTTTACAAGGCTTGTAAAAAAGAGGGAATTAAGCCAATTATTGGTTGTGAAGTATATGTTGCAATGCGTTCTAGATTTGATAAAGAGCCAAATGTAGATAATAGATATTATCATTTAATATTACTTGCTAAAAATAATGAAGGATATAAAAATCTTAGTAAATTAGTATCTCTTGGATTTTTAGAAGGGTATTATTATAAGCCAAGAATTGATAGAGAAATTTTAGAAAAATATCATGAAGGACTAATTTGTTTAAGTGCCTGCTTAGCTGGAGAAATCAATCAAAAACTTTTAAATCAAAACGAAAAGGATGCAGAAGAAGCGGCATTATGGCATAAAAATCTTTTTGGAGAAGATTATTATATTGAAATTCAAAATAATGGAATTCAAGAACAGGTACTTGCAAATCAAAGATTAGTTAAACTTGCTCGTAAATTAAATATCCCACTTGTTGCAACAAATGATGCACATTATCTAAAAAAAGAAGATGCATATAATCATGAAGTATTACTATGTATCCAAACAGGCAAAAGAATGAGTGATCCTGACAGAATGAAGTTTGACACAGATGAATTATATGTAAAATCACCTGAAGAGATGATAGAATACTTTTCAAGTTTTCCAGATGCAATAGAAAATACTGTAAAAATAGCAGAAAAGTGCAATGTAGAATTTGAATTTGGACATACCATATTGCCAAACTATGATGTTCCACCAGAGTTTGAAACGCATTATGATTATTTGAAAAAGTTATGTGATGAAGGTTTAAAGAAAAGATATCCAAACATTACAAAAGAAATTCAAGAAAGAGCTGATTATGAATTATCAGTAATAAAAAAGATGGGCTATGTTGACTATTATCTAATTGTACAAGACTTTATTAGTTATGCAAAATCCCAAGGAATTCCTGTAGGGCCGGGACGTGGCTCAGGAGCAGGATCTATATTAGCCTACAGTATTGGAATTACTGACATAGATCCGATTAAATATGGACTTCTTTTTGAAAGATTTCTAAATCCAGAAAGAATTAGTATGCCTGATTTTGATGTGGACTTTTGCTATGAAAGAAGGCAAGAAGTTATAGATTATGTAGCAGAAAAATATGGTCATGACCATGTTTCACAAATTATTACATTTGGAACTATGTCAGCAAGAATGGTTATACGTGATGTAGCAAGAGTACTAGATGTACCATATGCTGAGGCAGATAGTTTAGCTAAAATGATACCAAATGAATTACATATTACTATAAAAAAAGCATTAGAACAAAATAGAGAACTAAAAGAAAAATATGAAAATGAACCAGATATTAAGAATTTATTAGATATAGCTATGGGATTAGAAGGAATGCCAAGACAGGCTTCTACTCATGCTTGTGGAATTGTTATCACTAAAGAACCTGTTGATACATATGTGCCTTTGTATGTGAGGGACAATCAAATTTCTACACAATATATCATGACAACTTTAGAAGAGTTGGGATTATTAAAAATGGACTTTTTAGGATTACGTACTTTAACAGTTATTCAAGATACTATTAATTTGGTCAAACAAAATAAAGGAATTGATGTAGAATTTGACAAAGAAATGGCAGACCCAAATGTATATAAACTATGGCAAGAAGGTAACTCATCAGGAATCTTTCAATTTGAAAGTCAAGGTATGACAAACTTTATGAAAGAATTAAAACCAGACTGCTTGGAAGATTTGATTGCAGGAGTATCTTTATACAGACCAGGTCCAATGGATCAAATACCAAGATATATTAAAGGAAAGCAAAATCCTGGTCATAATGAATACACACATCCAAGCCTAGAGCCTATTTTAAATGTAACATATGGTTGTATGGTATATCAAGAGCAAGTTATGCAAATTGTTCGAGAATTAGCAGGATATTCACTAGGAAGAGCAGATTTAGTAAGACGTGCAATGGGAAAGAAAAAATTAGATGTTATGGCAAAAGAAAGAGAAATTT
This sequence comes from uncultured Clostridia bacterium, assembly GCA_947624365.1. GTDB lineage: Bacteria > Bacillota > Clostridia > TANB77 > CAG-508 > CAG-269. The sequence goes on along the minus strand of CANQJY010000024.1, from coordinate 3,318 downwards.
TTATACATGGACAAGTAGATGATAATGGAAATATAATAGTGCCAGGATGTATTAGAAATGGTATAGATGAAAATTCTGCAAACAAAATATTTGATGAAATGGCAGAGTTTGCAAAATATGCATTTAATAAATCTCATGCAGCATGTTATGCGGTAGTAGCATATAGGACAGCATATCTAAAAACATATTATCCAGCAGAATTTATGGCAGCAACTCTTAATAGTTTTCTAGGAAATTTAGATAAAATCCCTGAATACATAGATGAATGTAAGAGATTGGGTATTGAAATTTTAAAACCAGAAATTAATAAAAGTAATACTAAATTCACAGTAGAGGATAATAAAATAAGATTTGGATTAGGTAGCATTAAAAATGTAGGAATTGCGCCAGTAGAAACAATTGTAGAAGAAAGATGTAAAAATGGTGATTTTAAAGGTTTTATTGATTTTTGTGAAAGAACAATAGAAAAAGGTGTAAACAAAAAATGCCTTGAAAGTTTAATTAAAGCAGGTGTTTTTGCAGAATTTGAACAAACAAGAGCAACTTTATTAGCATCATTTGAGCAGATTGCAGAAAGTATTCAAAGCAGTAAGAAAAAAGGTTTAGAAGGACAAGTATCAATGTTTGATATGGGAACAACAGAAGAAAAAGAACATTTACAAAAACAGAAATATAGTTTTGAAATCCATGAAGAAGTATCAAGTAAAGAACTTTTATCAATGGAAAAAGAAATGCTAGGTATATATATTTCAGGACATCCATTAGAAAAATATAGAGAACAAATACAAACACAAACAACAATTAGTTCAATTGATTTACGAGAAATTAGTGAAATGAATTCACAATTAGATAGAGAAGTTGTAGAAAAACCTAAGTTTATAGATGGACAAAAAGTGAAATTTGCAGGAATTATTACTTCTATTAAGAAAAAATACACAAAAAATAACAAAATTATGGCATTTGTAACAATAGAAGATTTATATGGACCAGTAGAGATAATTGTATTTGAAAATGCTTATTTAACTGCAAAAGATGCATTAGTAGAGGAAAACATTGTTTTAGTAGAGGGAAGATTAAGCATTAGAGAAGATGATGCTACTATTATTGCTAATACTATTCAAAATTTCGGAGAACAAAAACAAACAGTATTGATTTTTGATATTACAGATTTAGATGAGGATAAAAAGGCACAATTGCGAGGTGGTATAAGATATTTTACAGGGGATAGGAATAATATGAATGTATTTGTCAAAATAAATGAAGAACAAAAATCATGTGGTGCCATGTTTGTAAATGATAGTATTATAGATTTATTTAAAAAGATTTTAGGTGAGCAAAGGGTGATTTTATGGAAGAATATTTAGAATTTGCAAAAGATATTGCATATCAAGCAGGAAAAATAATGATAAAATACTTTAATCAAAATAATGGTGCTAGTTATAAAGGAGATAAAACAATTGTAACTATTGCTGATACAGAAATTAATTCATATTTAATTAAAAAAGTAAAAGAAAAATATCCTGAGCATAGTTGAAGAAGCAGGTCGGAAAAGTAACAGATTTATTCGGAAATGAACAAAGATATGACAAAAGTATAAAAGGTGCAATAATAAGCAATGGGAAAGTACATGATGAAGTTGTTAGTGTAGTTAAAAAATATATTATTTATTAAAAAACACGACTGATTGTAAATTTTACAATCAGTCGTGAAATGTTTAAGTTTCCTCATCATCTTTCCAAGATATGGAACAATCGTTGATAGCAGACCACTTGGCAATTTCAGGATATTGCTCGTCTCTAAACTCATCATACGATTTGTCGCGAATCGAATCATAATTAAATGTTTTGCAAATTTTTGCTTTGCATATTTTGTGTAAGTTCTCAACTGGATATTGCCTTGAACTATATGTGTCAAAAGCCCAACCATTATTGATATACAGAACATGCATTGTAAAATTTTTTCCGTCGTCGTCTTCATCATCTTTATCTATGGCGGTCTTCTTTACAGCAATAAATTCTATAGATCCTTTTTGTAGAGCTTTACACATACTAAAACAAACTGAATAGCAATAGCCTATACAATTGTGTGTTGCTATAGCTGCATACAGGGTTTCATCAACTTGCCGGATAGTTTCAAAATCTTTTTTAGAAAGTGCTTTACCCTTTTTTGTGCTTGATAAAAAGTATATTCTTTCTGCCAAGAGTTGTGAAAATCCAATTGTAGCATTTTTGAACACTATTAAAAACAATGGAAAACCCACAGCATAAATTAGCAAAAAAGTTGTAATTACTATTTGAGTCGTCATAGAGAACTTCACATCTTCAAACACATCAATTATTAATACTGGTATGAAGGGGAAAATATAGAGTACTTCCCAAACCATAAAGCAAAGAAATTCGATTACATGATACCGGGCAATGAGTTGTAAGAGCATATCCTGTGTCTCGTGGTCTAGCTTCTTGTAAATAGTTTTCCGCATAAGATACTTAATCATTTTTTTACCATCCTTTCAGTATTAGTTTTTATGGTTACATAATATGATTATAACATATATTTTGTATATTTTCAACTAATATGCGAAATATAGATTAACTCTATTTGATTTTTATGTAAAATTATGATACAGTTAAAAGTGATATAGGCAAAGCCTTGTGTTTATTACCCAATCCACTAAATAGTGAAGGGAAATCCCATAACTTTTTAGTTTATCATATATATTAATCAAATCTTGGTAGTAATCTTTGGAGTGTTTACCTTTTACAAAAATCTAGAATTTTTATTTTCATAAATTGCAACAAAATTTATAAAAAAACTCAGAGAAGTAACAAACTCCTCTGAGAAATCAATCCATTTGTTTTCAGATACATACAAATTCTAAAAAATTCGTTAAAAATATGAATACCCACATTCCACCATACACTAATTCTTTTGTGCATTTTTCTCTTTCAATGACTGTTGCTCTTATTATTCTACTTAGAGCTGTCCATGCTATCATAACAAGAAAAACGATATATACTGCTGTTCTTGCCATAAAGTCATCATGAAAGAATAATTTGTACATAATTCCAGTGAATGCAGTCATCAAAGTAATAAAATGTAACAAATTATAAATAAAACTATTCACTATTTTTTCAGTGATTGGTTTTACTTTTGAAGTTATGGGTTTTACTTTTTTGGATATTTCTGATATAAATTCAGAAAATGAATGAGTCTTAAAATACTTTTCCAGACTATTGATTTCAGAATAGAAAGCAACAAAAATAGCCAAAAATCCAACAAAAGATATGCCGAATACTACAAAGAACCAAATTCTTGGAT
>CANQJY010000023.1 GCA_947624365.1 uncultured Clostridia bacterium | reverse complement strand
ATTTTTATACACAAAAATTCCAGCGATTTCTCACTGGAATTTTTGCTTTCGGGTTCCTATTTTAGGACACCCTCTTTGTTTTCAATTTTTGCTATTTAATTCGATATACGAAACTACGCATAAGTCCAGTTTCTGTATCAAACCATAAATCGCTGTTGTAGTTGCTTCCCAATACTTGAAGTACAGCAGTTGCATCTCTATCACTACCAACAAAAACAATTTTGTCAAACAATTTTAAAAAGGAATCATCTGAAAAATTATGCTCAAAAGCAAAAATGAAAGTTTCTCTAGGTATAGTTAGAGCATGACAAATTTTTATGAGACCTGTATTAATATTGTCTTCAAAAGTTAAAATTAATGAGTCAATCCGTATGGCAGTATTACCACAAGAAATGGGACAAGGAAGTGTAGAACCAGGTTGATAGTATAAGGGTATTTTTTCATCAAAGTCATAAATAATCATAAAGCAACCTCCTTTAATAATTATTAGTATAGCAACATTATAATTGAAAAGATTTAAAAAGTCAACATTGACATAACAAAGATTTTATAATATAATTAAACAAATTTAATGAAATATTAATATAGAAACAAAAAGGAGAAGTTATGTTAATTGCGTTTTGTGGAGTGGATGGTTCTGGTAAGACTACTCAAATAAATTTATTACAAAATAAATTAAAAATACAAGGCAAAAAAGTATATGTTACGAAACAACCAACGGATTGGTATAGAAAAGATAAACGTGTAAGAAATTTTCTAGAAGGTAGAGTATCAAATAATGAATTGATAAAAGAGTTAGCTTTATTTTCTGCAACAGATAGATTAAGGCAATATAATAATGAAATACTACCAAAGGAAAAGGAAGGATATGTTGTAATTATTGATAGGTATGTTTATTCTGCATATACATATTTTTGTTCAAGAGGACTAGAGATAGAATGGTTAAAAGAAATAAATAGATATATTACTTTACCAGATGTTACGATATACATTGATACTCCAGCTGAAATTGCATATCAAAGAATCATAGAAAGGGATGGTCAAAGCGCTAAAAAAGAAGAAAAAGATATGGAGTTTTTAATGAAAGTAACGCAAATGTTTAAAAATCAGATATGGGGGAAAAAAGATAATTATTTTATTGTAGATGGAAACAAAAGTAAAGAGCAAATCAGTGAAGAAGTGATTCAAATAGTAAAAAAAATAATAGGAGAATAAATATATGAGATATAAGTTTTCAAAGTTTAATACTACATATGAAATAGATCAAAACATTTTAATATATAATTCTTATAGTGGAGAAATTAGTAAAATTACAAAAAATAATAAATTTTACGATATTTTTGTTAATAGAGATATAGATAAACTTCAAGAGTTAAGCCAAATAGAAATTGAAAAATTAAAAGAAAAAAGGTACATAGTAAATAGTGAAGAAAATGAAAATGCAGCAATTAAATTACATATAAACGATTTAATTATGGATAATAAATTAGTTTTTACGATACTCACAACAGAACAGTGTAATTTTAGATGTAAATATTGCTATGAAAAATTCAAACATGGTCAATTATCTGACGGAGTAATTGACACTTTTATAAGATTTATTAAAGAAAATATTGACAAATATTCAGGTGTTCATTTAAGATGGTTTGGAGGAGAGCCACTATTAGGTATTAATGTTATTAAAAAAATATCTAAGGCTATCAAAGAAATTTGCGAAAAGAATAACAAGATTTTTTCAAGCGAAATACTAACGAATGCTTATTTATTAAATACTAGTACATTTAGAGAATTATATGATTTAGGAATCACTCAATTTAAAATAACAGTAGATGGACCTAAAGAAGTGCATGATTCCTTAAGAGTTTTAGCAAATGGGCAAGGAACATTTGACGTCATCTTTAAGAATTTAATAAATATAAGCAAATTAAGTAAGAATTATGGATTTAGGATAATATTGAGAAGTAATATATCTAAAAAATCGCAAGAATTTTTAGATAGATATTTAGAACTTTTATATAATAATTTTTCTAAGGATAATCGTTTTACTTTTAAATTTAAAACAGTGGATTTACTTGAAGGAACAAATGAAAAAAATGTTCAGGATATTATTTTATATAGTGAGGAAGAATTATTTGATAAACTTATTGAATCTAAATATAAATTAAACTATGATATATATTTTGAACATTTAAAAACGGGTTTATGTAGAGCATCAAAAAGAAATAACTTTGTTTTGGGTGCTGATGGTAGTATTTATAAATGTTTAGTATATCTTGGAAGAAATGAAAATAAAGTCGGAAAAGTATATGAAAATGGAGAGTTTTATATAGATGAATCAAAATTGGCTTTATGGTTAAATAATTATTCAGCAACAGAAAAGTGTAATGATTGTCCTAATAGTATGAGATGTTTTGGAGGTAAGTGTGTTGCTAATAGAATATTTCACCATAAACTTAAATGTAAATTTAATAATAAACATTTAGAAAATGTTATGAAAATATTATATAATAATAATGGTAATATTAAAATTAAAGAAATTTAGGAGAAAATGATGAATGAGATTTTAAATAAACATGAAGCGCTAAAAATTATAGATGAATTTGCTATATTATTGTCAAATTGTAAAGGATGTGAAGAAATCACAATATTTTGTGTTGGCTCTTTAGCTGAAGATGACTTCCGAGCTAATAGCAGTGATATTGATGTGGTTGTTGTAACAAAAAATGACACTAATTTAAATAGTGTAAAAAAATTTTCAAATGAAATAATAAATATTATAAAGAAAAAACATCAAACAAATATTGAATTCGATGCATATGTTAAACCAGAAAAAGAAGTGTTTCCACCATATGAATTTGGACAAAATCAAACTATTGAAGCTATGAGATTAAAAAAACAAGCTAAATTAGTTAAAGGGAAGTTTAACATAGATAATATCCCAGTTCCTACAAAAGACGATTTTTTGGCAGATGCTATTATGAGAGATAAAAAAATGCAAAAAGATATTGGAGAGAGGTTTATAGATGAAATTTCACCGAAAGAAACAATAAATTTAATTTTAGAATATTTTAGGTTAAATTTGATGCTAAGTTATGAACAGATAGAATTTAATAAAACTAAACTAATTGAAGAGTATTATAAAAAAGGACAAATAAATGTAGATACATACAACGTTTTAAAGAAGATGAGAAAGGGTGAAGAAGTATCAGATGAAGAATTAAAAAATATTAAAAAACTTGTAAAACAAAAAAGAAATGAAATTCTCTATACGGAAAAGGATAAACATATTTTAGAGAATAATGAATTGGTACATTAAAAAATGAAAGAAAGAGGTAAATATATTATGAAAAAAATAGTAGATGAATTAAATGAAAAAATCATTAAATTAAAATGCCCAGTTGTTGTAGGGTTAGATCCTGTAATTGAAAAGATACCAAATTATTATAAGGAAAATCTTAAAGATGCAAAAGACAAATTAGGTGCTGTTGCAGATATTTTCTTTAACTTTAATAAAGATATTATAGATTCAATATGTGATATTGTTCCAGCAGTTAAGCCCCAAATGGCATTCTATGAAATGTATGGAGAACAGGGAATACGTGCGTTTATAAATACAGTAAAGTATGCTAAACAAAAGGGACTTTTGGTTATAGAAGATGCAAAAAGAAATGATATAGGTAATACTGCCAAAGCATATGCAAAGGGACATTTAGGAAAAGTTGACTGTGGAGATGGTAATAAAATTCCAGTTTTCGATGTTGATTTTATAACAGTTTCACCGTATTTAGGTTTAGATAGTGTAGAACCTTTTATAGAAGAATGTAAAGAAAATAATAAAGGAATATTTGTGCTAGTTAAAACGTCAAATCCTTCAAGTGCAGATATTCAAGATAAAGTAGATGAGAATGGTAAACATATATATGAAAATGTAGCAAAGTTTATTAATAGATATGGAGCAGAATTAATTGGAGATACAAAATATACATCAATAGGAGCTGTAGTTGGAGCAACTTTTCCAGAAGAAGCTTTAAAGTTAAGAAAGATTATGAATAATAATATTTTCTTAGTTCCAGGTTATGGCGCACAAGGAGCAACAGCTAAAGATATAGTTAATTGCTTTAATGATGATGGATTAGGAGCTTTGGTTAATGCGTCAAGATCAATTATATTTGCATATATGAAATATGAAAGCCTAGAAACATGCTCAAAAGAGATATATAAAAAATATGTGCGAGAATCAGCAATAAAAATGAGAGATGATATTGTGCAAGAATTAAGAAATGTAAAAAATAATTTGAAATATTAGCATTAGTGAGGAAAATGTTAAAATGAGTGAGATAAGAAAAATAGTTTTGACAGGTGGACCATGTGGCGGAAAAACTGAATCATTGAAATATCTGAAAGAAAAAATATCAGAAAATGGTTATAATGTAATAATTATATCAGAAGTAGCGACGGAATTAGCAAATAACGGATATACATTGGAAAGATTGGGAAAAGAACAATACCAAGAAGCAGTTTTAAAATGGCAATTAGAAAAGGAAAAAATTTATGAAAACATGGCTAAGAAACTTTCTGGTAAAACAGTTTTGCTTTTAGATAGGGGAATAATAGATTGTATGGTCTATACACCTAAAAATATGTTTAAAAAGATTATGCAAAAAACAAAAATTTCTTTTGAAGAGTTATATAATAGATATGATATGATATTTCATTTAACTAGTATAGCAAAAGATAAACCAGAAGAATATAATAAAACATTTAACATTGCCCGACAAGAAAATAATTATAAAGAAGCAATAGAAATAGATGATATAACTTTAAAAACTTGGAAAAAATATTATTATAACAAGGTGAAGGTTATTGACAATTCTACTGATTTTAATGGTAAAGTAGAGAGAACAGCCGAAGCAATAAATAACTATTTAGATAAATCAAATAACTATGAAATAGAAAAGTAAATTTAAAATTATAAAATAACATACGGAAATTATTCTGTATGTTATTTTATAATTTTAAATATTTACAACACTAATATTTGCAATTTCTTTAATTGCTTCTGAAATGTATATAATATCGTCAATGTGCATTAAAAATATTTTACAGTAATTTAATGAAATGGTAGTTTCTACAAAAGTAATAATATTATCAATAGATAGGTGAAAAGAACTAGAACCTTTAGATACATCAATATACATTTCATCACAAGGAAGGAAGGGAATAAAACTATCCAAAGATGACGTATCCCCTGTATAAATTATCTTTTTATTATTAATATGTAACAGAAAACCATAAGAATCAAGTTGCGGTACATGTTCAGTATAAATAGGTATTGCAAAATTACTTGAACATATCGAATACAATTTTTTCTCTACTCCCATAATATTTAACATTAACTCTAAGTTCTTGCATTTAGACACAATATGAAGGTTATTGCTATTAAAATTAAAAATATATCCTAAATACATTATAAGATGTGCTAAACCGCCAGCATGGTCTGGATGAAGATGAGTTATTAAAATAGATATATTATTGAAAAGATTAAAGTTAAATTTATCAATAATAGTTGGGAGTATATTGGTTCCACAATCAATCAAAATTAAATGTTTCCGATCAATATAGTATGCGGATGTATTACTTTTACTAAAAGCAGAATCTCTTCCTAGAAATTTTAAAGTGCTGTTCATATAGTACCCTCCTTTTTATTAAATAGAAGTAAAAATATAAATTTAATTATGCATATTGTACCAAATTTTCCTCGAAAAGTCAATTTATGTAAAATTTTTTCAAATACAAAGAATAAATAAATTTTTTAATTACAATAATTGACGTAACTTTCTTAAAGTGATATAATACGTCTATCTAAAAAAGGAGTGGTAGAATGAAAAAGAATATTATTTATTTTGACAATGCTGCTACGACTTGGCCCAAATTAGATCAAACAAAGAAAATTGTAAATGAATATTTTGAAGAATGCTATGTTTCTCCAAATAGAACTAATAAAAAAATAGATATTCTAACTTCTGTAAGAGAGAGCCTACTAAAATACTTTGATTGCCCACCTAATTTTGATGTAGCAATAGTTCCAAGTGCAACTATAGGTATGAATGTTGTTATAGCTTCTTTGCTTAAAATGAAAAAAACACATATTATAACAACTAATTGTGAACATCATTGTGTTTATAGACCGTTAACAGAATTAAATGCTAAATTTGATATTGTTGATTATCTGGATAGTAATTATAATGAACATCCTGAAAGAATATTAGATAAAGTAGACAAAGATACAAATGCAATTATAATGAATCATGCATCTAACGTTAATGGTCAAATTTTTGACATAAAGAGGATAACTTGTAATTTGAAACAGAAAAATGTAATATTTGTTTTAGATATATCACAATCAGCTGGAAGCGAAGATATTTCATTAAAAAAGATGAATGTGGATATTGCTGTTGGTTCTATTCACAAACATTTATATGGAACACCTGGTATAGGATATATTATCTTCAATAAAAATATAGAACTATATCCTATATATTTTGGAGGAACAGGTAAATTTTCTAGTAATTTAAAACAACCTGATATTTTACCTGATAAATTAGAAGCGGGCACATTTAATACAATAGGTTTATTATCAATATTAGAAAGTTTAAAGGTTGTAAATAAACAATTTAGAGAAAATGCTAGAAAATATGAAAATGAATTAGTGAATTATTTTATTAATTCTTGTGAAGATATTTCAAAAGTAAAAATATATGGAAAGAGTCTAAAACATAGAACAAGTGTAATATCATTTAATGTAGAAGATATAAATCCTAATTTTGTAGTAGCACCATTATTGGAAAAAAATAACATATTAGTAAGAGCAGGTTTACATTGTGCTCCAATTATTCATAAAACAATGAATACATATCCAGAAGGCACAGTAAGAATATCTTTTTCTAAATTTAATACAAAAGAAGAAATTGACGCATTAGTAAAAATATTAAAAAAATTTTAGGTGATTTTATGAGTATTGCAAAATATATTTTAAAAGAAGCTACTCCTTGTGCAGACTATGGAAAATTAACTGTTGAAGGAAAGTTCGAAATTATGGATAATAAAAAATTCCATAAAAAAATTTATGAATTGATACCAGATATATCGAATATTAATTCAGGTCAAATTTTAATTGGAAAAACTAATGATTTTGATATATATATTTATGACAATGAAAAATTTGTAATGAGTAAATTAGAAAATGAACATAAGGCAATTTGTTTTTTAAATAATTTAGTAAAATAAGGAGAGAAAATATGGAAAAGAAAAAATTTATAGAACCTAAATCTCATATAATATTAGCATTAGATACAGAAAATGAGGAGAAAGCCTTTTGGGTAATGGACCAATGTTATGATTTAATCGACTGCATAAAATTAAACTATCCTCTCGTTTTAAAAACTGGATTAGGAATTATAGGAAAACTAAAGGATAAGTATAAATTACCAATTTTTTGCGATTTTAAGGTAGCAGATGTTCCAGTAACAAATAATAGAATCATAAAAATAGTTGCAAATGCTGGTGGAGATGCAATTATGGTTCATGGCATTGTTGGACCAGATGGTTTAGAAGAAGCCATGAAAGCAGCTGATAATAAAATTTCAATAGTTGTTCAAACAGAATTTACTCATCCAGGGGGGTTAGTTTTTACACAAGGAATAGCTGATTCTTTAGTTGAATTAGCATTAAGAGCAGGATGCCAAGCAGTTCAGACACCTGGAAATAGGCCAGAACGAATTAAGAAGGTAAAATCCATAGTAGGAGATAAATGTAAAATCGTATGCTGTGGAGTTGGAGCACAAGGTGGGTCTTACAAAACAGTTTTAGAATCAGGTGGAGATTTTCCTATAATAGGAAGAGCAATTTATCAATCTAGTAATCCGAGAGAATATATTGTAAATTTGCTAAATAATTTATAATTAATAAAAACTTTCTTACAAAAGCCTAATAAAAAACAAAAGAAGTGAAAAAATGTTTGTCAAAAAGGAAGTAAAAAATGAAGCAAATTAAATATATAGGATATGGTGAATTAACATGGGACAAAAATTATGACAGTTCATTAAATTTAATTAAAGAAAATGGTGGGGGCACTACATGGAATATATTAAGTAATTTAGCGAGTTTTGATTCAAGACACAACGTTGTTGCTATAGGTGTAGTAGGCAATGACCAGTATGGCGATAAAGCAATAGATGTTCTAAAATTAAGAGGAGTTGATACGAGATATATTAAAAAAATTAATAAATTTACTAATGTTGTATATAGTATAATACCAGAAAAAGTTAATGGAGACAATGATATAAAATATAGTATGATTTCGCCATTAAATAGTAAAGATACATATAGATTATCAGAAGATTTATCAACATCATTTCCAAAGGAATTTAACCAATACGATAACATAATAATATTAGAGAATTTCAGATACCAAAATCTAGAATTTATTTTTCAATGCAAATCAAAAAAAGTGGCTATGGACATTGGCAGAAAAAGAGTTTTTGAAAATTACAAAAAAGAATATTTATTTAATTTTTTAAAAAATATTGATGTATGTCAAATTAGTATGGATGTATTGCAAGATTTATATGCCAAATTACAAATTGAAAATATTAATGAATTATTATCAATAATGAATCCAGATTTATTAGTTATAACAAACGGGAAAAAAATTACAAACTTCATATATAAACAAAATGATAAATATATTTTAGAAAAAAAACAGCCAAACTGTGTAACAGATATAATAGATACAACAGGAGCAGGGGATTGCTTTTTTTCAGTAATTATAAGCAATTATGCAAGATATTGGCAACATGATAAAAAGGTAGACAAAAAATTTATAGATAAAGTTTTTCCATTAGCTAATCAATTATCAGGAGAAGAAATAAAACAAATTGGTGGAAGATGTGAATTAGTTACAATAAAAAAGTGGTTAGAAAAAATAAAAACAAATGAAAGGAATAATGAAGAAAGATGAAGGATTATAAATATATATTTTTTGATGTTGATGGAACACTAATTAATTCAAAAGAAGGAATAACAAAAGGAGTACAATTTGCATTAGAAAAATTTGATATAATTGTAGAAGACTTATCAAAATTAGAATGTTTTATTGGTCCGCCATTAAGAGATTCTTTTATGAAATATTACCAATTTAATGAAAATGATGCTGAAATTGCAGTAAAAAAATATAGAGAATATTACAGCCAATATGGTATTAATGAGAATAAATTATATAATGGAGTGTTGGATGTATTAAAAAAATTAAAAAAGCAAAATAAAAGTTTAGTTATTGCCACTTCTAAACCTACAACCTTTACAGAGAAAATATTAAAAAACTATGATATTGATAAGTATTTTGATTTTATAAGTGGAGCAACCTTAGATAAAAATAGAAATAACAAGAAAGATATAATAGAATTTGCAATTAATAAATTAAATATAGAAAGTAAAAATGAATGTATTATGATAGGAGATAGAAAACATGATATAATAGGAGCAAATATAAATCAAATAGATTCAATAGGGGTATTATACGGATATGGAAATTTAAAAGAGTTGAAATGTGAAGATGCTACTTATATTGTTAATAATATAGATGAAATTTTAAATATTGTTTAAATGAGTTACTATATAATAGTTAGATAAAGGTTTATGGGGAACCTTTTAAAAACCTAAATATATTATACAAGGAAAATGAACTATGAGTGAAAATGATGAATATATTTCATACTTATTGTCTTATATAGGTGAAACCGGTAATAGAGTTGCTTTTTCAAAAGAAGAAACACAAGCTAAAATTAGATTAGTTAATGAAATGAAAAAGTTAGGTCTTGATGTATATACAGATGAAGCGGGAAATATTTATGGATTACTATATGCAAATAATGAAAAAAATGATAGTGACAGCATGGATGTTATTGGAATAGGATCTCATATAGATAGTGTTCCAGGTGGTGGAAATTTTGATGGACTCGTTGGGATTTTAAGTGGATTAGCAGCAATAAAAACAGTAAAAAAAGAAGAAATAAAAGAAAATATTGCAATAATTGCTTTTGAATGTGAAGAAAGTAGTGTTTTTGGAAAAAGTTGTTTAGGCAGTAAATTTATAAGTAAACAAATTTCTATAGAAAAATTAAGGGCAATTACGATTGTTTCATCTGATTTTGATGATGGTTTTGGATTAACATATGGTGAAAAATTGGATGAATGCAATAAATATCTTCAATTACCGTTGCTAAATAAAATAATTAATTTTAAAACTTTCTATGAACCCCATATAGAGCAAGGACCTATGCTTGTAGATTCAAATAAGAAAATAGGCGTAATTAGTAGCATTGCGGCACCTATTAGAGTTAAGTTTACTTTGACTGGAAAGGGTGGACACGATGGAACAGTACCAATGACTAGTCGAAGAGACGCTTTGGTAGGATTTAATGAATTATATAATATTTATCGTGGTTTACGTCATAGAATGGATATAAATGATAGACTGCGTACTAATATAGGCGTTGTTGACATAGAAAATGCATCTATAAATAGAATACCAGGAAAACTTTCTACTACTGTTTCTGCAAGAGGTCTAGATGAAAACCTAATGAATAAATTTATGGAAGAATTAATATCAAGAGTAGAAGTTCAATTGCCAGATCTTAATATAGAGGTACATACAGAAAGATTAGAACAAGGAAAACCACTAAATTTAAATCCAAAATTGGTTGATAAAATACGTAAAAATGCAGAAAAATATCCTACTTTAGAAATGTGGTCAGGAGCAGGACATGATACAGTATATATGAATAAAATTTGTAAGGAAGGCGCTGCTGTATTTTTCATTCCAAATACTGGAATAAGTCACGAAAATAGTGAATATGCTAAGACAGAAGATATTACATTAGCATGCCATATTCTAGAAAATCTAATAAAAAGTGAGTAAATAATAATTAATAAAACAGCTATTAAAGATTAGAATTTATTTGAAATACACCCCCTGTTTAATAAGCACAATAAAAAATGTTGTGTTAAGATTTAAACGGGGGTGTATTTTTACAGCCTCTTTTTTTAAAAAATATATAAAATTTATTGACAAATGAATATACACTCAACTATAATATAGTTGAACAACAATTCAATTATAAAAAGGAGGTAAAATATGGCAAGGAATGAATTTGTATGTGATTGCAATATTATACATCAAGATATGGTAAATGCAGTATTAGAAAAAATGCCAGATACGGAATTATTTAATAAACTTGCAGAATTTTTTAAAATATTAGGAGATATAACAAGGACAAAAATTTTATTCGCATTAGATAAAAACGAAATGTGTGTATGTGATATAGCAAATGTATTAGGAATGAGTAAATCTTCAATTTCACATCAATTAGGTACATTGAGAAAAAGTGGAATTGTAAAATACAGAAAGCAAGGCAAAGAAGTATATTATATGTTAGATGATGACCATGTAAAACAATTATTTGAAGTAGGAATTGAACATATTGAACATAAAAACATGCAGAAGGGAGAAAATTATGCGTAAGAAAATAATACAAATAGGAATATCTTTAATACTATTATTAATTGCATTAACAGTACCATTTAAAGAAAAATGGATAATAACTACCATTTATATCATAAGTTATTTAATTGTTGGAGCAGAAATCATTAAAGAAGCAATAGAAAATATTATGCATGGGGAAATCTTTGATGAAAAATTTCTAATGTCTATTGCAACAATAGGAGCAATTGCTATAGGAGAATTTCCAGAGGCAGTTGCAGTCATGTTATTTTATCAAGTAGGAGAAACTTTCCAAGAAAGTGCAGTTGACAAATCTAAAAAATCAATTACAAATTTAATGAATATTAGACCAGATTATGCAAATGTAAAACGAGAAGATAAAATTATAAAAGTAAATCCAAAAGAAGTAAAAATAGGAGAATTAATTGTTGTAAAACCAGGAGAAAAAGTGCCATTAGATGGTAGAGTAATAGAAGGAAAATCTATGTTAGACACATCAAGTATTACAGGAGAAGCTGTACCAAGAGAAATAAACACAGGTGATGAAGTAATAAGTGGATGTATAAACCAAAATGGTGTACTTACAATAGAAGTAACTAAAGAATTTGGGCAATCAACAGTTAGTAAAATTTTAGATTTAGTAGAAAATGCAAGTGACAAAAAATCAAAATCAGAAAACTTTATTACAAAATTTGCAAAATATTATACACCAATTGTTGTAGCAATTGCAGTGGCTTTAGCAATTTTTCCACCAATTATTTTAAAAAATACAACTTATACACAGTGGATTTATCGTGCATTAACATTTTTAGTTATATCTTGCCCATGTGCAATTGTTATATCAATACCATTAGGATTTTTTAGTGGAATTGGTAGTGCTTCTAAAATAGGAATATTAATGAAAGGAAGCAATTATTTAGAAACATTGGCACATACAAAAACAATCATCTTTGATAAAACAGGAACTTTAACACAAGGAGTTTTTGAAGTACAAAAAATAGAAAGTATAAGAATAAGCAAAGAAGAACTGATTGAAATAAGTAGCTATGCAGAAAGTAATTCAAATCATCCTATTTCTATATCATTAAAAAAGGCATATGGAAAAGAAATTAGAAAAGATAGAATTGCTGATACACAAGAATTAACAGGATTAGGTATAATTGCTATAATAGATGGAAAAGAAGTAATAATTGGAAATGAAAAATTATTAAAACAAGAAAATATTACATATACTAAATCAGAAGACATAGGAACAATATTATATGTAGCAATAAATAAAAAATTTGTAGGATATATAGTTATTGCCGATAAAATTAAGGAAGATGCTAAAAAAACAATCGAAAGTTTGAAATCAAAATATAAAATAAAAACAGTAATGTTAACAGGGGATAAAAAAGAAGTAGCCCAAAAAGTTGCAAAACAATTAGAAATTAATGAAGTTTATACAGACTTATTACCAAATGAAAAAGCAGAAAAACTAGAAGAAATAATAAAAAAATCTCCTCAAAATGAAAAAGTTGCATTTGTTGGAGATGGAACAAATGATGCACCAGTATTAGCAATTTCTGATGTTGGAATTGCAATGGGAGGATTAGGATCTGATGCAGCAATTGAAGCAGCAGATATTGTAATTATGACAGATGAACCATCAAAACTATGTGATGCAATAAATATATCACAAAAAACAATTAACATTGTAAAACAAAATATTTTATTTGCAATTGGAATAAAAATACTAGTATTATTGTTAAGCGCAATAGGTATATCTACTATGTGGCAAGCTGTTTTTGCAGATGTTGGTGTAACTGTAATTGCAGTTTTAAATTCACTAAGAATATTAAGATATAAAAACAATTGATAAAATTATGTTTTTGTGATAATATAACAATGATAAAAAAGAAAGGAAGGATGAAAAATGGAGAAATCTAAAGTTTATTTTACAAGAGAAATCTCGCCTGAAAATGTTGTGAAAATGTTTAGCTTATTAGAAAAACAATTGCCAGGAAAAGTGGCAGTAAAAGTACATTCAGGAGAAGAAGGAAATCAAAATTATATTAGACCTGATTTTATGAAATTAATAGTAGATTATGTAAAAGGAACTGTTGTTGAATGTAATACAGCATATGAAGGAGCAAGGAATACAACAGAAAAGCATATAAAACTAATGGAAGACCATGAATGGTCTAAATATTTTACTGTAGATATTATGGATGCAGAAGGACCTGACGATATTTTAGAAATTCCAAATGGTAAAGTTATTCAAAAGAATTATGTTGGAAAAAACTTAAAAAATTATGATTCTATGTTAGTACTTTCACATTTTAAAGGACATCCAATGGGAGGATATGGAGGAGTTTGCAAATCTTGTGTGGACAAGCCTTAATGAGGACAATAAGGTGTCGCTTTTTATTCGTTA
>CANQJY010000022.1 GCA_947624365.1 uncultured Clostridia bacterium | reverse complement strand
ACTCCAACGCCCATAAATACCACAAGGCAATACTAATTTAGAATTTTCCATAGGAAGACCTATTTCCCCTGATTCTACTTTTCCATTATATTTTTTTGCTACTGTCAAATATAAAATATCTTCTAATACTTTACTTGATATTCCTGTTGTATATGAATTAATTAAGAAAAACAACGGTTTATTTGATAATACCTTTGTACATAATTCAACTAAATCATATAAATTATTTTCAAATTGCCAAATTTCTCCTTTTGCACCTCTACCATAAGAAGGTGGATCCATAATTATTGCGTCATAAGTATTTCCACGCCTAATTTCTCTATTTACAAATTTAATAACATCATCAATTATAAATCTAACTGGTTTTTCTCCTAATCCTGAAGACATTACATTTTCTTTCGCCCAATTTGTCATTCCTTTTGAACTATCTACATGGCATACAGATGCACCTGCTGATAAACAAGCAACTGTTGCTCCCCCTGTATATGCAAAAAGATTTAATACTTTAATTTCAGATTTTCTTTTTGCTTTTTCTTCTTTAATTACATCTATCATCCAATCCCAATTAACCGCTTGTTCTGGAAATAAACCTGTATGCTTAAATCCCATTGGTTTAATATTAAATGTTAAATTTTTATATTTTATCTGCCATTTTTGTGGTAATTTTTTATTAAATTCCCATGATCCCCCACCTGTTTTACTTCTATGATATGTAGCATTAATTTCTTGCCATTTTTTTGGGAAACTTTTTTCTTTCCATATAATTTGTGGATCTGGTCTAGATAAAATGATATTCCCCCATTTTTCTAGCTTTTGTCCATCTGCCATATCTAATATTTTATAATCTTTCCATTGATCTGCTATTTTCATTATTTTAACTATCTCCTTTTATTGGAATAGTTATATTTTACCATATTTTTTCTATAAATTCAATTAAACTGCTAATTTTAAAAAAAATTAGCAGTTTGCAATATTTTCATAAAGTTATATATTAGAAAGAAATTAATAAAGGAAAACATCAAAAATAAACTAACAATTAAACTAATCCATTTATGCTTTTTTATTTTATGAATTAATTTGCTTGTCCATGTTTCTTTTGGGATTTGTAATCTGTTCACTTTACTATTATATGTTACTCTAAAAATTTCATCTTTTGCATATTCCATAAAAAATCCCCCCTATTCAATATATATGCTCTTAATATCATAAATATTCCAAAATTTTGAAATTTGTTTTTTTATATTGCACTTTTAATTTTTTAATGCTAATATAATATTGAAAGGGTTGAACTATTATGAAAGATGTCGTATTTGATTTTTATTCACCAACAGTATTAAAATCATATAATTTAGATAAGAGTATGCAATATCAATTAAATATTTTAGGAAGTTTAGATGTTTTCACAAGACAGCATTGTGAAAATGTTGCTAATCTTACTTGCCGTATTTGTGAAAAATTGCATTGTGATAAAGGATTTACAGAATATTGTACAATTTGTGCATACTTACATGATATTGGAAAACAATTTATTCCTTCTAGTATTTTACAAAAGCCTGGTAAACTCACAGATGAAGAATATGAAACTATGAAAACACATACAACAATAGGCTATAATATTTGTATGAATGACTTAAAATTAAGACCTTATGCTGCTGGAACAATTTATCACCATGAAGCTTTAAATGGAAGTGGTTACCCTAAAGGTTTAACTAAAAAAGAAATTCCATATGAAGGTCAAATTATACGTGTAGCAGATGAATTTGATGCTATTGTTAGCAAAAGACAATATAAGTCTCATATTGGTATTTCTGATACATTAAAAATTCTGATTGAAAATACAAAACCTTCTCAACAAATTCCTAAATCAACTGCTATAAATCAAGTAGTAGAAAATGCAAAACTTGGCAAAAATAATCCTATAATTGTAAAAGCTTTGATTTCTGTTGTTATTGAAGACACTGAATATGAAGTTTATTGCATAACCGATTATATTAACAGCCTAAAAAACACAATAAAAAGATTGGAAATGGTTAAACAATATGAAGAAAAAATGCAAAATGCAAAAAGCGAAAAAAAGAAGCAATACTTTTTAGAAGGTATGAAATTATATTTAGAACAAAATGAAACAGTTGATAATTATTCTTCTATTTTAGAGCAATATAAAACTGCTTATCAACAAAAACAACAGCAAATTGAATATCTTCGTAATGAAATTAAAATAATAAAGAAATTGAAAGTTTAAATTATAATATAAAAACCCCTCTTTTGAGAGGTTTTTGTTTTTATATTATCATAATCCAAAACTAATTCCTAAAGCATCATTAATTTTATTTATTACATTTTCATCTTCTATATGCCCTATCTTTTCTTTTAGTCTACTTTTATCTATTGTTCTAATTTGTTCTGTTAATATAACAGAATCACTTTTTAATCCACATGATTTTGAATCTACTTCTATATGTGTTGGGAGTTTTGTTTTTGTTGTTTGTGATGTTATTGCTGCAGCAATAACAGTAGGACTATATTTATTTCCTAAATCATTTTGAATAATTAATACTGGTCTTATTCCTCCTTGTTCTGATCCAACTACTGGACTTAAATCTGCATAAAACATATCTCCTCTTTTTATTGTCATTATCTTCACTCCTAGGTTCATTTATTGTCAAGTCTTTTATTCTTTTTATTAGTTCGAAGTAAAAATATATTTTTTTAATTTTTTATCTTTACCTCACTATATAATATGTAAATTGAAGTTTTTTGGTTATCTGCTTTTATTTCCATTTTTAATGGCTTACCTGTTTTTTTATCAATTGTTAATGTTTTATGCTTTATATATGGATTTTGTGTATTTGATGTAGTTTCTAAAATAATAGTATCATTTTCCTCTTTCATATTACTTGTTTCGTTTTGTTTATAGTCTTTTACAAAACTATCTAAATCTATACAATTATCTGTTATATATGGATAGTTTTCTATTATTTTTGTTAAATTTAATTTGCTATTTTCTATTTTTAGTTGATTTTCCTCTTGTATTATTTTAACACCTGCTATATTACTTGGTTCAATAATTTCTTGTGAACTTTCAACCCCGCTTTTGCATTTTTGCTTTATTTTATACTTATTTTCATTTTTATTGCTATATACTGTTATGTCAATGGTTGCTTCATATGAACTAATATTAAAAATATCAATTTCTTGACTAATGTTAGTATTCCCTATTTTTGTGCTTTTAGTCATATTTTTAATGAAAATCCCTAAAATAACAATAACTACAATTATCAACAGCAAATATAATATATTTCTCTTTTTCATTTTTTAAATCACTCCTTTTTTCATTCTTATTCCAAATGCTATATTTTATTCGTTTACAGAATACAAAAAGAGCCTTTAGAATAACTTCTTTGGCTCTTTTATAAACTTGCAAAATATGTTTCTATTTCATTAATTAATTCACTTGCATTTTCTATTTGATTAATTTTATCACGAAATTCACTAGAATTTTTCAGTCCTTTTGTATACCATGCTATTGGTTTTCTTAATTCTCTGATAGCTGTTATTTCTGGTTTTTCTTCTAATTCTAAGTTAATATGTTCTTTTATTACTTCTAATTTTTCTTCCTTTGTTACTTCTGGTAATTTATTTCCTGTTTTTAAAAAATGTTGTATCCTTTGGAATATCCATGGATTTCCAAAGGTTCCTCTTGCAATCATAATAGCATCTACACCTGTTGTTTCAAACATCTGATAAGCTGTTTGTTCATCTATAATATCTCCATTTCCAATAACAGGAATATTAACAGCTTCTTTTACCTTTTTTATTGCATCCCAATCTGCTTTACCAGAATAAAATTCAGACCTTGTTCTTCCATGGATTGTAATAGCAGATACTCCTGCATTTTCTGCCATTTGTGCAAATTCAACTGCTACAAAATTATTAATGTCCCATCCTTTTCTTATTTTTACTGTTACTGGCTTATTAGTATTTTTAACAACAGCTTTAATTATTTTTTCAGCTTTTGGTATGTCTAATAATAATTTGCTACCATCACCATTTTTTACAACTTTTGGTGCTGGACATCCCATATTTATATCTATAATATCTGCTTTGTTATTTATATATTTAGTTGCAAATGCCATGCTTTCTTCTTCACTACCAAAGATTTGAAAACTTATTGGTTTTTTTTCTCCTTCTACATCCATAAGTAATTTCGTTTTGGTATCATCATGAAAGATTGCTCTACTGCTTATCATTTCAGTACATACTAGACCTGCCCCAAATTTTTTGCAAATTTTTCTATAGGCTTTATCTGTAATTCCTGCCATTGGCGCTAAAAATATATTATTTTCTATCTCTAGGTTTCCTATTTTGATTGGTTTTAAATACATTATTTTCTCCCAAAATGTGCTTATTTTACAAATATTGATTTTTGTCTTTTTCCACTAATATTTAATAAAATTCCTATCATCATATAATTAGTTATCATTGAACTTCCACCATAGCTTATAAAAGGTAGTGGTACACCAGTAATAGGTAATAGTCCCATAACCATGCCTATATTTTCTATTATGTGGAACATAAAAACTCCTGCTATTCCTGCTGCAATTAATGTTCCTGTGCTATCTTTAGCTGTTTTTGCAATGTATAATATTTTTGTTACTAGAACGACACATAAAATTATAATTAAACCTGCTATTAGAAATCCCATTTCTTCTCCAATAACAGAAAATATGAAGTCTGTTGTTTTTGGATATAAAAATCCTAATTGAGTTTGATTACCTTTTAATAGCCCCATTCCAGTAAGTCCACCTGCTCCTATTGCCAATTTTGATTGTAAAATATTATAACCTGCTCCTCTTGGATCTGATTCTGGATTTAAGAATATGTCAATTCTTGTTTTAGCATGTTCTGGTAATACAAAGTTATATACTAGTGGGACTGCTACAATTATTAATAAAATAACTGATATTACGTATTTTTTATCAATTTCTGCTGACAATAACATTAATGCTGTTGCAATAATAAATGCAATTGCTGTACCATAATCTGGTTGTTTTATAATTAAAAATAGTGGAACTGCTAATATTGTTAATATAATTAAAATTCTTGTTGGTCTATTAATCTCTTGTTTCCCTTTTTGTTGAATTTTATTTATTACCATAGTTAAAAATAAAATTACAAATATTTTAGCAAATTCTCCTGGTTGAAATGAAAAACCTCCAATTGTGAACCAACTACTTGCACCATTAATTGGTTTTGTAAATAAAACTGCTATTAATAGTAATAAAAATGCTCCATAAAAAAATGGAGATAGCCTAACAAGTGTCTCGTAATTAATAAACATAAAGGCTATCATCGTTGCTAGGCTTATTCCAAACCATATCAGTTGTTTTTGAAATTCATCATATTCAGTATTTTGCGTTGCTGAGAATAGGGCTACTAATCCAATAATAGATAAAATAATTGCAATAACAGCAATTGCCCACTCCATATTTTTTAATTCTCTTTTTCTCATTCTTCGATTTCCTCTTCATTTTCATTATGCTGTTCTTCTTCTGATTTTGATTCTTCTTCAATTTGTTCCTCTTGTTTTTCTTCAGGTTGTTCTTCTTCTACTTTTACTTCTTTTTCTTTTTTCTCTTCTACCTGCTTTTTGTCTACTTTTCTTGCTTCATTTTTAATACTAACAATTGGAATGTTTGCATATAAGGCTGGTGCGCCATTTGTACCATCTTCATTTTCTTTATTTGTTAATCTAACATCTATTGCTTTTTCATCTACTTCTATATATTTCTTTATTACTTCTATGATTTCTTGTTTCATTAATTCTAGAAAGTCAGCTGATACATTTGCTCTATCTTGCATTAATACTAGATGCAATCTCTCTTTTGCTGCATCTTTTGATTTAGATGTTTCCTTTTTTTCATCTTTGTTTTTTATTTTGTTAAAGAATTTTATAATGCTTTCAAACATTATTCTTTACCCCTTCCTCTTGCAATTATTTCATTATCTTTTAAATATACGTTTTAGTTTGGCAAAAAAGCCTTTTTCTGTTCCAGGTATTGTTACTTCTATTTTTTCTCCTAATACTCTTTTTGCAATTTCCATATATGCTTTTCCTGATGGTGCTTTTCTATTTTGTATTACAGGTTCACCTTTGTTTGTTTGTGTTATGATATATTCATCATCTGGAACTACTCCTATTAGATTTATGGATAATAAATCTACAATATCATCTACATCCATCATTTCGCCTTTTTTTATCATGTTTGGTCTAATCCTGTTAATGACTAATTCTGGATTTTTTATTTCTGATGATTCTAAAAGTCCTATAATTCTATCAGCGTCACGGATTGCAGATATTTCAGCTGTTGTAACAACAATAGCTCTATCAGCTCCTGCTATAGCGTTTTTAAATCCTTGTTCTATTCCTGCTGGACAATCAATTAAAATATAATCAAATTCTTCTTTTAATTTTCCTGTTAATTCTTTCATTTGTTCTTCATTTACTGCACTTTTATCTCTTGTTTGAGCTGCTGGTAATAGGTATAGTTCTTTAAATCTTTTATCTTTAATAAGGGCTTGTCTTAATTTGCACTTTTTTTCTACAACATCTACAATGTCATATACAATTCGGTTTTCTAATCCCATAACAACATCTAAGTTTCTTAAACCGATATCTGTATCAATTAAAGCTACTTTTTTGCCTTCTACTGCTAAACTTGCTCCTAAATTTGCTGTTGTTGTTGTTTTCCCTACTCCACCTTTACCAGATGTGATTACAATTACTTCTCCCATATTTACTTCCTCCTTAGGATTTGTCATGCTCAAATTTTGATATTACTATAATATAATGAATTTGCCTAAAAGTCAATTGGGTTTGCATAAAAAAACAGAAAAATTCAAGATTTTTCTATTTGTTCTAAATATAAATATGTAGGAAAATGACATTTTTATTTGCCTTTTTCCTACATAAAATTATACTATTTTTATTAATGTTACACCCAAAACACTAATTTGCAATTAATACTGCACGGAAACCACACCCAAAATGACCAGTTCCAGCAGTACCCTGGAACCTGAACAAACCAGCATGACTACTATCCACAAAGTATCCACCGCGAGACGAAAACGGCCAGATTGAAGCGAGAAAGCAAGAATAATCTCCAAACCATCCAGTGTTTCCCGTTCCGGATTTAGATGTCTCGTGTATTGCACTACCATATACCTCGTCGTTAGCCTCATAATTTTTTTGTCTAGCCGTATTATCTTCATCACTACTTTCTTCTCCCTTTTGATATACAGTAATATATTTTGTGCTTTCTGTTCGTAATGTATTTCCATTATATGCGAGACTCTTTCCGTAATATTTTAAGTTTTCATTACCATTTACCACATAAGCTGCTGTTCTTTCCCATAAACCACCACTTAAGTCATAAATTCCATAAATGTTTCCTGTTGAACTAGATCCTTCTCCATTTTGCTGATTCCATGTATATATTCCTTTTGAACTTGGTATATTTCTTTCTATACTATTTATTTCATCAATTGTTGTAGTTACTCCATTTCCATCTGTTGTTCTAGTTGTAACACCTGTTACAGCATATACACTATCAACTTCTGTCTGCCCATCTTCTGATGTTCTTGTCCTTCGTCCACTCTCTAAAGTAATATTGTTAATATGGATATCAGTTCCATTTAATCCATATTGGCTTTGGCTTAAATATGCTACTGCTCCCCATTCACTATCTTTCATTAAATGGCTATCAGCTGTATTGCTTGTAAATCCATAAATATTTCCTGTTTCTGTTAATGACTTTGAAATATTAAAAGCATCATTATGATTGATATAATTCATAGAATAACTAAGTCCCTGGAAAGTTGGATATTTTATGGATGTTTCTTTAGAGCCATATATTCCATCTAACCAATTTCTTGCTGGCTGGTCTGAATCTGCACTTGTTCCCGCTTCTATAGCTTTTACCCATACCGTGTTTTGGCTATATTTTTGACTACTTTCTTTAACTGGTGCTTCATTATTTCCTTGTGGATATCCTGCCTCAAATTTTGCTACCCAAATTCCTGTTAATTCTTTATCCCATCCTCCATTGGCATATCCAATACCAGTTTCATTTGTAAATGCTGGATGAACAGTATAATCTGCAGTTGTGTCAATTGTCTCTTTTTTTGTTTTTTGTCTTTGTGCTGTTTTTATACTTCCATCATCATCGTAATAATTATCTGATGTTCCTATTAAGAATTTTACACTAATTGTTCCACCTTCTTGAGTTCTACCATCACTTCCATATGTCGGTTTTGATACTATTTTGTAGGCAAATCTTGGTATCCATACCCATATGCTACCATCTTGGGTTTGTGCATTTGCCCATCTTTTATCTTCATAAGAATACCAATCACTTTCATTAAAGTTATCATCATCTTCTTCAATTATTGTACCTTTTGTTGTGTTTGTTGGTACTTTATACATTATTCTTTTCATTCCTGTTAATATCTCTGGTGGATTTACAATATTTAATCCTGAAGTATTTTCTGTAACATCATGATTTGTATAATATATTTTTACTCCATCTTTTTCTCTTAATTGAATTCCTTGTACATAAAAAACATTATGTGTCTGTTCATTTACAATATATAAGTCTCCATATTTATTTGCTGTACTTGTATCTGTATTTTTTACTTTTTCATAATCTTTTCCATAATGTAAGCTTATTCCTTGTATTGCTTGTAAATCAATTACATAGAAATTACTCGTTAATTCTGCAGAATTTAGAACTTCTTTTAAATCACCAACAGCTGTATAAATTATACTGCCTGGTATTTCACCATATTCATTATAAAAGTCAGATACTTTTTGTGTTAAATTATCAATATCACTACGTAGATATGTTAGTTTTTGTAATTCAACATTGTTACCTAAATTCATAATAATTGGAAATGCTAATATAGTTATTGCTATAATTGTAATTATTAATGAAATTATTGTTATTCCTGCTTCTTTTCTCTGTTTCATCTTTCGCACACCCTTTCTAGGTTTACTTTAGTATAGTTTACTATTTTTTAGTTTTTTTTTCAATACTTTTGCTCTAATATTTGATAAATTTTTTCTTTCTGCTTTGCAATTTTATTTTCTTTTAATACTAAAATCCAAATATACAAAATGATGAAAATTATAGCAATGTTAAAATTATAATATAAAATAATATTAGCTAAAATAGTTACTATTATTGTAATTATTATTGAAATGATATTTGTATCATGGTTTGCTTTTAAATTTCCTTTTTTTATTTTTATTAAACCTTTGACAATTCTCCCTCCATCTAATGGATATATTGGTAACATATTAAACAAAAAAATGAATATGTTTGCATAAATTATTTCTAGTTGTTGTACCATTTTTATTGGAATATTTGCAACAATTCCTATAATAATCAAATTAGTTAATGGACCTGCAAGTGCTACAAAAATCTTTTTTAATTCAAATAAATTAGTTTTTCCTATTTTTTTATTAATATCTTTTATATCTACTTTAAATCTAATAGTAACTCCTACTGGAATAATTTCTAATTTTTCTGGTTTCATTTTTAATAATATTCCTGCTGTTAAATGACCTAATTCATGTAAAAATGCAAATATCATCATTAGCATATAAATATGTATTTGCTTTGTTAAAACAAAAATTATAGCAAATAAAAATATTTTTAAATCAATTCTAAATCTCATAATTTTTCTCTCTTATAATTCTAAAATACTTTGTGCATTAACAGTTCTTTCCTGATAGCGTATCTCAAAATGCAAATGTGGACCTGTTGAGTTTCCTGTAGATCCAACTTCTGCTATTTCTTGTCCTTGTTTGATATAATCTCCTTGGTTTACATACAGTTTATTGCAATGTGCATAAATAATACTAACTTCGCCAATTTGAATTTTTAAATGTTTGCCATAATCTCCTTCTTCTGAAGCTAATACTACTTCACCTTCTGTACTTGCATAAATTTTAGTTCCTAAACTTGCTGCAATATCTGTCCCTGTGTGGTTTTTAGGAACTGTTCCTGTTGCTGTTGCACGATAGCCATAAGAAGAAGTAATTGTTCCTTGTATTGGTTTAATAAATGTTGTGGTATTTTTTACATTTTGAATATCTTGTTCTTCTTGAGTTAATGGCACTTGTTCTTTTACTTCTTCAGCTCCACCAATTGCTTCTTGAATTTGTTCTTCTTGTTGTTCTTCTTGTTTTTGAGTTTCTTCATCTGGTTTAGTTATTTGTAAATTTTGTTGAAATGTAATTATTCCATTTTTTACTGTTTCATAAATTTCTGCAAAATTAGTATCATATGATAATATTTCTTTTGTTCTACGAATTAAATCTTCTGAGAAAAAAGTTCCACTATGTTGTACTACATATACTACAATATAGATACAAATACACACTATTATTTGTATAATCATTTTTTTTAGTAATTTTATATCTTTTTTTGTATCATTTATTGGTACTTTTTGTGTTCTATTTTGACTATCATTTGCACTTTTTCTCCTCATATAAATTTCTTCAGCTCTTTTTACTCTTTCTTCTACTGACATTACTTTTTCCATACAAAAAAACACCTCTTCCTTTGTTACATCATGTCCTTTTTTTAAATCGTATTCAAGATGAGATGTTTTTATGCTTTATTTTATAAATATAAGTAACATTTCAATTATACACATAAATGATGTTACACATAAATATTTTTTCATCCTTTGATATTTTTGATCAATTTTTTTGTTTAAAACCTCTTTCTTTTTGTTATTTTCAATCTTTGACATATAGTGACTAATAATCATTTCCGCTTCTTTTACAATATAGTCTTTTGATTTTTTCTTTTTTACATTTTGACTTGTTTCGTTTTCAATGTAATCTTGGATTTCTGCTTCTTTTATTTTTATATTTTTCTTTAAAACAATCATTGCTTCTTCAATCATATTTGATGGAACATTTTTTAATACCACCATATTTTTTAGATTACTTGTTTCCATTAGCAAACCTCCCTAAAAATTATGTAATTATTTAAAGTATTACCATAATTTTCAAGTTTATACATTTATTTTTCTTGTTTGCTAGGTGTAATTACAATATTAAGCTGATTATCATACTGGTATTTATTTACAATTTTTTCAGAAAAACTTGCTAATTCACTTGGTATAAAAATTGTTGTATAATTTTTATTTTTTAATTCTTCTATTTTAGAATCAATCTGCTCTGGATTTTCAATTTCAAATACATCCATTCCAAAACCTTTTGGTATTTTATAACTTTCTTTATCATTTTTATATTTTAAAAAAGATATTTTCATATTGTTCTCCAATATTTATATTTTATGCTGATTTTAATTCAAGGCGTAATTTATCTGCTATCATTGCAATAAATTCTGAATTTGTAGGTTTTCCTTTACTTGCTGATATTGTATATCCAAATATGTTTTCTACAGCTTCTTGCTGACCTCTTCCCCATGCTACTTCAATTGCATGACGAATTGCACGTTCAACTCTTAATGGAGTTGTACCATATTTGGTTGCTATTTGTGGATACAAACTTTTTGTAATTTGATTTATTACATCTATATCATTTACTACCATAATAATTGCTTCTCTTAAATATTGA
This sequence comes from uncultured Clostridia bacterium, assembly GCA_947624365.1. Taxonomy (GTDB): domain Bacteria; phylum Bacillota; class Clostridia; order TANB77; family CAG-508; genus CAG-269. The sequence continues at coordinate 2,524 of CANQJY010000022.1, read as the reverse complement.
TATCCTTTTATATGTGCTGGAACACCAACTTCATGTATCATATTTGTTACTAATGCTTCTAAATTTTGTTTTTGATTTCTATTATCATTTGATATTGAAATATATTGTTGTTTTGCTTCTTTAGATATAAATCCATTTCCACTACTAGATGGTACATAATTTTTAATTTGCCTAATTCTTTTTATAAGAACTTCAATATCAAATGGCTTTACTACATAGTATTCTGCTCCTAGTGCAATAGCTCTTTGAGTAATTTTGTCTTGTCCAACTGCTGATAGCATAATACAAGTTGGTCTTTTTTCTGGTTCCATTTTCTGTATCTTTTCTAACACGCCTATTCCATCTAGATGTGGCATAATGATATCAATAATAGCTATATCTGGTATTGTGTTTGATATCATATCAACAGCTTCTACGCCATCTTTGGCAATTCCAATAACCTCCATATCTTCTTGCTTCTCTAAATATCTTGCAAGAGTTTGGCTAAAATCATGATTGTCATCTGCAATTAATAAGGTAATTTTTTCTTTCATGTTTTCCCTCCTAAATTTTTCTATTGTATTTTTCACAACCCGAATTATAGTTGTTATTTAGAATGATTGCAAGAAAATTGTAAATTTTTTCCAATTTTATTTATGAAATTGTCATTTTATTATACTTTTTTCAATATACTTTTTATTAAATTCTTTCCATTTTTCTATATTAATATTTTTTGTTTCAAAATCTGCCAATAATTTTTCTTTTGCTCTTTCTTCTAGGGAAATATCGCATACAATATTTTCTCCATAATCAACATTTTCTATTTTGATTCCATTTTTTTGGCAATAATATTTAAATTTTTCGTATTCTGGATAGCTTATTGTTATTTCCATTTCAATTCCTAAAATTTTTACAATTTTTTCTGCATTTTCAATTCCTTTTGTAGTTGCTTCTGAATATGCTCTTACTAATCCACCTGTTCCAAGTAGTATACCACCAAAATAACGTGTTACAATTACAACTATATTGCATAATTCATTTTTCTGCAAAATATTTAGCATAGGAGCTCCTGCTGTCCCAGATGGCTCTCCATCATCACTAGATTTTTCGATAAGTTTTTCCCCTTCTATTACACGATATGCAATACAATGATGTCTTGCATCATGATATTTTTTCTTAATTTGGGAAATTGTATCTTCTGCTTGTTCTTTAGTTTCTACAGGTATGACATTTGCTATAAATTTTGACTTTTTTTCTGATATTTCTGCCACTACTTCTTGTTTAATAGTAAAAAATTCATTCATTATTCAAACTCTCCTTTTCCAGCTACATAACCTGTAGAATATGCAATCTGCAAATTAAATCCTCCTGTATATCCATCTACATCTATAATTTCTCCTGCAAAATATAATCCTTTAACAATTTTTGATTCCATTGTTTTTGGATTTATCTCTTTTGTTGTAATTCCGCCACTTGTTATAATTGCTTCTTCTATTGGTCTAAATCCTCTTATTGTTATTTCAAATGTTTTTAATGTTTGAACTAATTTAATTCTTTCATTTTTTGTTATTTCGTTTATTTGCTTTTTAGAATTTATCCCTGTTTCTTTAACAATAACTGGTATTAATTTTTGTGGTAATAATTTATCTAAACTATTTTTAAATTGTTTATTTTTCTCTTGTTCAAAATCTCTCAATATTCTATCATCTAATTTTTCAAAAGATAGTGCTGGTTTTAGGTCAATTCTTAATATGATATTATGGTTTTTTAATAGTTCTTCTATATTTTTATATCTTACTAAATGTGCTGAGCCACTTAATATAGTAGGGCCTGAAACTCCAAAATGTGTAAATAACATTTCACCAAAATCTTCATATATTATTTTGTCTTTTTCTTTGTCAATAAATTGTATTTTTACATTTTTCAAAGATAAACCTTGCAATTCTTCAGTTTTATCAAATGTTTCTAATGGCACAAGTGATGGTTTAATTTTGGTTATTGTATGCCCTAATTCTGATGCTATATTATATCCATCTCCTGTAGAGCCTGTAGTTGGATAACTTTTTCCTCCTGTTGCTAATATTACTTTGTCTGCTAAAATTATTTGTTTATTTGTTTTTACACTTTTTATTACTTTTCCACATTCTGTATCATTTGCATTGATTTTTTCCACTTTTTCTCCTGTTAAAATGTGAACATTTAGTTGTTTTAATCTTTTGATAAAACAATTTAAAACATCTTGTGCTTTATCTGTAACAGGGAAAACACGATTTCCTCTTTCTTCTTTTACTGAAATACCTTGATTTTTTAGGAATTGTACTATGTCTTTGTTAGTATATTTTTCAAAACAACTATATAAAAATTTTCCATTTCCTGGTACGTTTTTAATAAAATTAGACATGTTAGCCTCCGTATATATGACGATTATTTTATCAAAGTAAGTATATTTATGCAAACTAAAACCTAGTAAAAACTAGGTTCAGACTGTTGACAAATGAAAATTTGAAAACAGTCTTTTTATTTTGAAAAAAATATAATATAATAA
>CANQJY010000021.1 GCA_947624365.1 uncultured Clostridia bacterium | reverse complement strand
GTTTTTGTAGTTTTGCCATCTTCATCAACCCATAATTCAATAATACTTGAACCTAACATATGCCCTGCATCATTAAAACGAACATGAATATTTTCTGTAATATCAATAATTTCATCATATTTAACAGGTTCAAAAATTTGTAAACACTTAACAGCATCTTCTGCAGTATAAATTGGCTCTCTTGGTTCTTCCCCTTTACGCATTCTTTTACGATTTTTCCATTCACTTTCCATTTCTTGAATATGACCACTATCTGGTAACATCAATGCACACAAATCGCATGTTGCTTTATGTGCATATATTTTATTTCTAAATCCTTCATTATACAACTTAGGAATTCTACCAGAATGGTCGATATGTGCATGTGTTAAAAGTATAAAATCAATTTCTGCTGGATTAAATTCAAATTCTTGAAAATTTTGATCTTCATATTCTGCTTTTCCTTGCCATAAACCACAGTCTATTAAAAATTTTTTTCCTGCTGCTTCTACTAGGAAATTTGATCCTGTTACAGTTTCGGTTGCTCCTAAAAATGTGATTTTCATTTTCATAACTCCTCTATTCAAAAATTTTTATCTTTTTATTTAACTTCAAATCTATTTCTCCTTGAAGTTCTTTCATTGGTACTTTTTCTTCAAAAAGGTCTTCATCAAAAATTTGTAAAAAATACTGTTGTTGCTTGTCTTTTGTGATTTTTATAGCCAAATCTTCTAATTTGATTGCTCTTAGTTTAAAAATATACTTCCATATATTATAAAGTATTTCATCATCTTTAGTAATTTTTTGTATTACTTTTTCATTTTCTGCTTTACTCAATAATTTTTGTATTATTGGTTTTATTAGCTTTTCTGGTATAATTTCAAATATTTGCTTTTCACGTGTTACTGGTAATTGTATATAATAACGCATTTGATATATAAGAGAAAGTATGTCTTGTTTTGATATTTGTTCGTCAATTTGCATTGAAAAACATTTTAAAAATATTTTTTGGAATTTTATAACATTATCATTTATTTCTTTATCAATATCTTCAATATCTAATATTGATAGATATTTATATTGTTTTTCTAAATCTTTTTTGTGTGTAATAAAATTTTTTGGATTTAAATTATCATTTAAATTTTGTAATTTTTTATATAGTTCTTCTCTCTCCCTTATCATAATATCTGATAAAACACGCATACTAAATATTTTTTTATCTAGTGGTAATTTTTCATTTCTTTTTATATATTCATTTTGCAATAAATCCTTATTACTTAATATTTTATCAAATTCTTTAATTTCTTTTGCTAATTGTGTTTTTTCTTTAGTTATGGTTTCTGTATATTTTTGTTTATCTTGCATACTTATTAATTCTTCTTCAATTCTTTTTTTATCTTGTTTATATATCTTTATCTTTTCTGGTGAAAATTTTAATTCTAAAAGTATGGCAATAATAATTAATGTTTCTATAAGTTTTTCTGATTGTTTTTTACCATATCGGTTGCTTAATGTTTCAATAAATAATGAATAATAATCAATAAGTGTTTCTTTATGATATATCCAATTATTTAAAAATTTATTTCCTACCAACATACGTAAATTCTGATAAATCAAATTGTGAGTTGTGCTTTCTATTTCTGTAAAAAGTGTTGTCCAAGAATATCCGTTAAAATCACGTAATGGTTCTACAAAATCAAGACTGTTTCCTATGTTTAAAAAATCAGAAAGAGCTGTATCAATTAAAAAATAATTGCTTTTAATGATACGCTCTTTTTTACCCATTTTTGAAATAGCGTATAATATTTTCCTTTCTATAGGATAACATTCTATTAATTTTTTTTGTTTGTCAATAAAAAAAGTAGCATTTGGAGGAATATTAGAACTTTCTGAATTCATACGAACTATTTTTATAGAAGAGCAATGTTGCTGTATTATCCATATGAATTTTTGAATATATTCCTCTTTAGTTAAAGTATCTGGTTTTACTATTTGAATATCTTTATACGCTGTTTCAATTTTATATAAAATACTAAGGAGTGTACTTTTAACATTTTCTTCAAATTTTTTATGTTCTAAAATGGTTTCTAATTCATTATTAAAATCTTTTTTAACAATTTTATTAATTAGATTTTCCTTTTTCGTTTGCAAATTAACACTCCTTTCTTTTGTTATTGTTGTTCTACACTATTGTTTCCCATTTTTAATTCATTTAATCGTTCTAATGTCATTAGCACTTCTCTTGGTTTACTTCCTTGATATCCAGAGATAACTCCTCTTTCTTCCATTTGATCAATAATTCTACCTGCACGTGCATATCCTACTTTAAATCTTCTTTGAATAAAAGAAGTTGATGCTTGTCCTGTTTCTACAACTGTTTGAATAGCATCCATTAATAAATCATCTGTATCATCTTCATTGTTTGCTTCAGCTACTTCTTTGTCTGATTTATTGCTGTTTTCAATGCTTTCTAAAATATCTTCGCTATATGTTGCTGTTCCATTTTGTTTAACAAAACTTACTATTTTTTCTACTTCGTCATCTGATATAAATGCGCCTTGTACTCTTAATGGTTTTGGAGCTCCTGATGGGAAAAATAACATATCTCCTTTTCCTAATAGTTTTTCTGCACCTACACTATCTAAAATTGTTCTAGAATCTACTTGAGAAGATACTGCAAATGCAATTCTTGATGGGACATTGGCTTTAATTAAACCTGTAATAACATCTACTGATGGTCTTTGTGTTGCTATTACTAAATGCATTCCAGCAGCTCTTGCTTTTTGAGCTAAACGGCAAATAGATTCTTCTACATCTTTTGCTGCTACCATCATTAAGTCTGCAAGCTCATCAACAATAACTACAATTTGTGGAAGTTTTCCGGTTCCCTCTTCTTTTTCTATTGCACGATTATATCCTTTTAAGTCTCTTACTCCTTTTTGAGCAAATAAATTATATCGATTATCCATTTCTTGTACTGCCCATGCTAATGCACCTGCAGCTTTTTTGGGGTCTGTTACAACTGGAATTAATAAATGTGGTATTCCATTATATACTGAAAGTTCTACTACTTTTGGATCTACCATAACAAGTTTTACTTCACTAGGTTTACTTTTATATATAATACTTGTTATAATAGTATTTATACATACACTTTTTCCAGACCCTGTTGACCCTGCTATTAAGACATGAGGCATTTTTGAAATATCTGCTAATTGAATATTTCCTGCGACATCTCTTCCTAATGCAACTGTCAATTTTGAGTCACTATCTTGGAATTCATCACTTTCTATAACTTCACGTAAATGAACTGCTTGTTTTTCTTTGTTTGGTACTTCTATACCTACAGCTTGTTTTCCTGGTATTGGTGCTTCAATACGGATTGTTTCTGCTGCTAAATTTAATGCTATATCATCTGCCAAATTTGCTATTTTGCTAACTCTTACACCTTCAGCAGGTTTTAATTCATAACGCGTAATTGCAGGTCCTACAGAGACATGTTCTACTTTTGCAGAAACGCCAAAGCTATATAATGTTTTTTGTAATTTTGTTGCTGTATCTGTTAAAGCTTTTGCTCCACCTTTTAATGCTTTTTGTTTAGGTCTTGATAATAATTCCATTGGTGGATATTCATAGTGTTCATCTTCTACTATCATTGCATGTTCTAATTGTAATACTTGTTTTGTTTTATCCTCTTTTTGTTCTTCTTCTTGTTTAAATAAATTGCTTTCAATTACATCTGGCTGTGTTTCTTGTGTAGATTGTGCTTCTATCTCTGGTTTTTCGTCTCTGAAATTAAATATTCCACTTTTTTTAGTTTGCTTTGTTAATGGTACTAAGTCATCATCTGTATGGTCATATTTCTTTAAATTTTCATTGTTATTTTCTTCTACAATTCTTCCGCCAAAATTGATTTTTATCTGTTCACCCATTTCTTCTTGTTTAGTTCTCTTTTTCTCTTCTTTATGTATTTGACGTGCCTCATAGCGTTCTTGTTTACGTACTTCTTTACGTTCTTGTGTTCTTTGTACTGTATTTTGAACAAGTTCTGACATATTAATTCCAAACATGAATACAATAAGTAAAATTGTTACACCTAAACTTAAAATAATTGCTCCAAATGTTCCTAACATATTAACAAGTGGTACTGCAATTGCGCTTCCTAACGCTCCACCTCCAACACCAGTTGTTCCAATGCTATATGCATCTTTTACCACTTCTGATATTTCTTTAGTTGGAATTAAATCGCCACTAGAAATCTGGAATGTAGACATCAATGTAGCTATTGCAATTAAAAAGATAACATACTGTGCTAATTTATATCCTAATTCATAACTATCTTCACATGCAATCTTAATAGCAAGTGCAAAAATGCCAATTGGAACTACATAACGAATTATTCCCATTATTCCTCCTAGCACTTCTGTTAATTTAACTCCAATGATACCTGATTTTGTATAGATTAAAACAGCAGAAAGAATACTTAAAACAAACAAGATAACGATTGCCATATCTAATCTAGATGCTTGTTTTCTAGTTGATCTTTTTGCTGTTCCTTTTCCTGATTGATTTTGCTTATACGTTCTTTTTTTTGCCATTTTCTATTTCAACTCTTTTCTACTATTTTGTATGGTTTTGATGTTTTCTTCCATAGAAAGTTGCATTAGATTTAATGCTTTACTCATATTTTCCTCTAATGTTGATAATGTCTTTGTTAAAACAGATTCTGTATCATTAAGTAAATTGTCCGCATATTCTTTTGTTCCTTTTGTAATTTCGCGGGACATTTCATTTGCTGTTTCGATAATTTCAGCTTTTTGGTCATATGCTTTTTTGGTAATTTCATGTTCGTCAATCATAGCAATAATTCTATTTTCTGCTTCTTTAACAATATCTTCTGCCTCTTTTTGTGCTTCAACTAAAATTCTTTCTCTTTCTTCTTTCACCCATTTTGCTTGTTTTAGTTCATCTGGAAGTTTAATTCGTATTTCTTTTATTATATCTAACATTTCCTCTTTATCTACAATTATCTTTGCTGAAAATGGTAGTCCTCTACCACCTTCTAATAAATCCTCCAATGTATCTAGTAACGTAAAAATTTCCATGGTTTTACCCCTTTCTAAATTAAGCTATCCCCTTTAAAAAAATCAAATTTACTCTACCGTATTTTTTATTTCTCTGCATTTCAATCATATCTAAATCTTGTAGTTCTGATAAAATCTCATTTTCTCTATCTGTTTCTATAATAATGGTTGATTGTTTTAACAATTTCTTTTTTTGCAATAATTTGATTGCTGTTATTGCATAATTTGTTTTATATGGTGGATCAATATATATTATATCTGGTTTCTCCTTTAGTTTTGATAAAATAAAGTCTTCATAATCATCTTCATATAAAATGATATTATCTTCAAAATGTGTTTTTTCTATATTCTTTTTTATAATTGATATTGCTTTCGGTGATTTTTCACATAATATTGCTTTTTTTGCTCCTCTACTTACTGCCTCTAGCCCAATAGCTCCACTTCCAGAAAACAAATCTAAGAATATGCTATCTGTAATTTCGTTTTGTATAATATTAAAAAATGATTCTTTTACTCTATCTAGTGTTGGCCTTGTTTCTATTCCTTCTAAAGTGAATAACTTAGTGGCTCTCGCTTTTCCTGCAATAATTCTCATAGATATTTCTCCTATGATACTATTTTATCGTATTTTTTAATAAAGTCAAGATTATTCATGGAATTGTAACATACATTTAACAGTTCTGTAATATTTTTCCTTTATTACAACAAAAAAGCAGTTAAAATATAAAATTTCAACTGTTTTCTTCCTTTGTTTATAATTATTCTTCATCTTCATTTTTATTGATTTCTTTTAATAATTCACCTTGTGATATAATTAGTGATTCCATCTTTCTTCTATAAATATCAAATTGTCTTTTTAATTCATCATATTCTTTTTGTTTTATCATAATTTGAGTATTTAGTTCATCTACTTGTTTTTTTGCTCCTCCTTTTGCCTCTTCTATTATTTGGTCTGCTTTCTTTTTAGCTACATTTTTTAACTCTTCGGCAGTTGATTGTGCAACAACAAGCGTATTTTGTAGAGTATCTTCCATGGTTTTATATTGTTCTAAACTTTTATTTAATTCTTCAACTTTGGTTCTTAATTCTGTTACTTCTTTATAATTTTTTGTATAATCTACTGTTAAGTCATCTAAAAAATCATCTACTTCTTCTACACTATACCCATTCATCATCTGTTTTGAGAATCTTTTATTTTCAATATCTAATGGTGTTATCATCTTATCCTCCTACATGACTAATTGATATTATTATTTTTTAGCCAAGAAACAGAAAGTTTGCTTTTCATTTCTTCTCTTGCCATTTCATTTGTAATTTCATAATTTGATGGTGCAACTAAAAAGATAGAATTTGATACCTTTTGAATATATCCATCTAATGCATAAACTCCACCACTAATAAAATCTACTATTCTTCTTGCTACATCTTTATTTACATACTCTAAGTTAACAATAACAGATTTTCTTTCTTTTAAAAATGCGCAAATTTCATCTGATTGTTCAAATGTTGTTGGTTGTGAAATTACCATCTTAATAGATTGCCCTGCTTGTGGCATATTTACAACTTTTCCTTTTCTTCCAAACAATCTTCTATCTTCTACTACTTCCTCGTCGTCTTGATATTCATAAACATTCTCATCTTCATAATCTTCTGTTTCTGGATCTGATGAATCCATTCCAAATAAATCCCATACTTTATTCATTAATGCTGACATAAAAAAACCTCCTAATTACTTTCATTAGTATTACTTGGTATAAGTATCTAATTTTTTTACAAGATTGTCAATACTTTTTTTGAATGTCATATTTATTTAATATTTTTGTAACACTTCTGTAACATTTATTTTACTTTTGATAAGTCTGGATTTAGCATGATTTCATCATAAATACTAATATTTCTCATATTTGTAATTTCTGTACTTGTATATCCTAATTCTTTTAATTCTTCTGATGTATAATTACTAATTATTGAATATTTGTTATTTTGTTTTTTTACTTTTATAAGAATTTTACTCAAATATCCTGCTCTATTTCTAATAACATATTGCAATCCATCTTGTTCAATAATTGATTGATTTGGAACTTTTAGACCTTTATGGCTCCACCAAATTAAATCAAATGATATTTTTCGATAATTCAATAATTCTTGTATTTCTTTATCTATTTTTAAAACAAGTAATGTCTCTTCTTCATTTTCTTGTGATATATAAGTAATTTCTGCATCTATTTCATCATTATTTGATAAACGTATTTGGACTTTATCCCCTATTTTTGCTTCTTTACTTTCTTTAGAATCTGAAATAGTTGCAATATATGCTTCAAAATTGTCTATTATTTTTCCACATTCATCACTTGTTGCAATTAATTTTCCTGTTTTTAAATTTAAATTTTCTAAATATTCTTTACTTAATGTAGAAAAATTTTCTACATTTAATGTTTCTTCTAATCCGTCTACTTTGTATGATAGTATTCCACTTTTGGGTGCTTTTACACTTTCAGTTCCTGCATTTAATTCTTTTTCTAGTTGTGCTCTTTGATTATTTAATTGTTCTAAGTATGAACCTGATGGACTTTTTTCTCCTACAATTTTAGCTTTTTTATCAATTAATTGTTTTACTTGTTTTTCATATTCTGCTAATTTTGTAACATCTGTTGTCTGATGTAATTTTTCAATTTCTCCATCAATTTGATCTTCAATAAGTTTTACGTCAGAATAGTATAAATCTGTTTGGCTTTTAACTGTTTCTTGTATTTTAGCATCTAATTCTGTAATTTGGCTTTTTAAATTTTCTTCGTTTCTACTATAATATCTAAAAATTGTCTCGTTTTTGGCTACTTTTTCTCCTTCATTTTTTATTTGTTCCATGCCATTTTTATAATTATCTCCTTGCACAACTACTTCATCACGAATTACATATCCAACACAGGTTTCTTCTAAATATAATTTTCCCTCTTCTATTGTAAAGATATCTGTTGGTTCTCTTACTAATAAATAAATAATATATAAAAAATATAGAGAGATAATAAGTAATATAGCAAAAAATACAGATTTATGCATCTGTTTTTTATTTGTTGTTTTTTGCTTTTTTACTTTTGAATTTTTCATTCTCCCTTCATTCCTTCCAAAATAATATTAATATTATTTCGTCTATCTTGTGTAGCATCTAACCATATGGTTTGTTTGTTTTTTCTAAACCATGTTATTTGTCTTTTTGCATATCTTCTGGTTTCCTGTTTGATTTTTTCAATCATTTCTTCTTTCGTTGTTTTTTGTTCTAAATATTCTACTACTTCTTTATACCCTAATCCTTGCATAGCTGTTGGAAAAGTATCATATTTTTGTATGATATTTTTTACTTCTTCAATTAAACCCTGTTCTATCATGATATCTACTCTTTTGTTAATTCTTTGGTATAACACCTCTCTATCCCAAGATAATGCATAAACATGATAGTCAAATTCTGGCTCTTTTTGTCTAGATAAAATTTCTTGTTCTGTTTTAGTTTTTCCTGTTGAATGATAAATTTCTAAAATTCTTAAAATTCTCTTTTTGTCTGTTTTACTTATTTTTTCTATTGCTTCTGGATCAATTTTTTTTGCTTGCTCATATAAGTTGTCTAATCCTTGTTCTTTCACTTGTTTTTCTAATTCTTCTCTATAATTTTCGTCAAATTTAATTTGTGGATATTCAATTTCATATATTAAGCTGTCTACATATAATCCAGTTCCTCCCACAACAATTGGAACTTTACCTCTTTGAACAATTTCTCTAATAGCTTTTTTTGCATCTTTTTTAAAATCTGCTACACTATATCTCTGTGTTGGTAATACAAAATCTAACATATGATGAGGAATTCCTTGCATTTCTTCTTCTGTAGGCTTAGCTGTTCCAATATTCATGTCTTTATATATCTGCATAGAATCACAAGAAACAATTTCGCCATTTATTTGTTTTGCTAATTCAATAGAAATTCCTGTTTTTCCTGAAGCTGTTGGCCCACAAATCACAATAACAACTGGTTTTTTCATCATTTATCTCCCATCATAACTTTTAAAATTCCATTTTGTGTTGTTGTCATGTATCCACATTCTAATATCAATAAAATAATCAATACTGCAATACATAGTACTGCTCTCATTACCAATTGTTGTTTAACTATGTTTTCTTGATAAAGAGCTTCTATTCCCCTACTTAAAAATGGCATAACAAAAAGGCCATTAATTCCAGTAAATAAAAGCACTAATATGTTTCTAACATATGCCATAATTTCATCATTAGGATATTCTATTGTATGTTTTGATATTCCGTATGTAATATATGTTGCTAAAAATACCACTAGCAGTTGAATAATAATCCATGAAACTTTTTTACTGATTTCCATATTTCCTAAACTGCGATATGTCCATAAAATTAGAATGAAAAATGTGATTATAATTGTAATTATGACTATTGGCATGTTCTATTCCCTTTCTTTTATTTTCTTGCGAATTTTCTTTCTATATCATATTGGCTCATTTGTATTGCTGTTGGTCTTCCATGTGGGCAACTAAATGGATTTGGTAGTTCTAATAACCTATCTATTAAACTTTGGATTTCTTCTGTAGTTAATGCCATATTTGCTTTTATAGCTGCTTTGCAAGCAACAGTAGCTATGAATTTTTCTTCTTTTTCCTGTTTTGCTGTTCTTGCAACTGTATTAATTTCATCTAATGTTTCAAGAAACAACTCTTTTGTGTCTAAATCAATGCAAATTGTTGGCACACCTGTTAATTTAATAGTATTTTCTCCAAATTCTTCTAAGTCAAATCCTGCTTGCCTGAACATTTCCCAGTTTTCTTTAGCAATATCCATCTCTTTATGTGATAATGTAATTACATCTGGTAATAGTAACATTTGTGAATCTTTTTCTTTATCTGCATAGTAATTATTTTTTACTTTTTCATATAAAATTCTTTCATGTGCAGCATGTTGATCTATTATATACATTTCTTTGTTTATTTCGATAATAATATATGTATTAAACACAATTCCTACTATTTTATATGGTTGTTTTTTATATTCTTCTATTTCGTCAAAAATAGATGTGTTTTCTTTAATGATATCTATTGCTTGGTTGTCCTTTTCTTGTTCTTGATCTTTTTTAGGCTTTGTTACTTTTCCAAATAATTTTTCGTACATTTCATGAAAATCCTCTTTTTGTTCTGGTTCCTCTTGTTTTGGTTCTTCTTGTTTTTGTTTTTCTTGCTCTGCACTATCATATAATCTGTTTTCTACATCTTTTAGTTCTATTAGTCTATCTATTACTGAGGTTTTTTCTTCATTTTGTGGTTCTGGCTCTGCAGATACTTCTACTGTTTCTGGCTCTTTTTGTTCTTTAGATTCTTCTTGCAAATTTGTTTTTATTTGGCTTTCTTGTTCTGTATATGCTTCTATTTCTTGTTCTTCTGTCTTTCGTAATCCAAATAATCCTTGAGTATTACCATTTTTTAATATTGTATCTTTTATTGCATGAAAAATAGATTGGAAAATCTTACCTTCATCTTGAAATCTTACTTCTAATTTTGCTGGATGTACATTAACATCTACTTTTGATGGATCCATAGTGATATTTAAAATAACAAACCCAAACTTTCCTAATGGTATCATCCCCTTATATGCTTGTTCGGTAGCAGATGATAATGTTTTATCTTTAATATATCTTTTATTTACAAAAAATATTTGATTTGTTCTATTAGATCTTGCAATTTCTGGTTTTCCAACCATTCCTTCAATTTGTATGTCTTCATATGTATAAGATACTGGCATACAAGCTTCAGCTACAGTTTTTCCATAAATACTATATATAACTTCTTTTAAGTTTCCACTTCCATTCGTTTGTATTACTGTTCTGCCTGTATTAATTAATTTTATTGCTACATTTGGGTTAACTAAAGCTATTCTTGTTATTACATCTTCTATATATCCAGATTCTGTATAATCTCTCTTTAAAAATTTATAACGTACTGGTGTATTAAAAAATAAATTTTTTACTGTAATTGTTGTTCCAACAGATGACGCACAGACTTCTTTTTCTAATACATTTCCTGCTTCTACTACAATTCTATACCCTGTTTCTTGATCTTGTGTTTTTGAAATCATTTCTACATTACTAATTGCTGCAATACTTGCCAATGCTTCGCCACGGAACCCCATTGATGTAACTGTGTTTAAATCTTCAGCTGAACGGATTTTGCTTGTAGCATGCCTTTCAAAAGCAATTTCTAAATCATCTTGTGCAATTCCTTTTCCATTATCTGTTATTTTTATGAAAGAAATTCCCCCATTTTTTATCTCTACTGTAATATTAGTTGCTCCTGCATCAATTGAGTTTTCTAACATTTCTTTTATCACAGATGCCGGTCTTTCAATTACTTCACCTGCTGCAATTTGATTTATTGTTAGTTCATCTAATAAAACAATATTTCCCATAATTATTCCTCCGTTTTATTTAAAGAAATAAGTGTTTCTAGCCTTTCTGTACAAAATATAGTTGATAAAATATATACTACTAATGCCAATGGTAATGTCCATCTGCCAATTGGTATTCTTGCAATTGCAATAATGCTAAATAACAAAGCTTGTGCTACTGCAATAACGCCAACTGTTTCTATTAATATTTCTGGACTTGTTTTTTTAATAAATCTGATACCTATATAAATTAATATAATTATTGTTGTTAATATTAATGGAAATATATATGGCTTAACTATGTCTTTCAAGTGTGTATGTGGGACTTCAATAATTTTGCTATCTTCACTAGCTAATTCTAATCCATATTTTTCATTTATTTTTGTAACAATTGTGTTTCTTTGTTCTTCTGTTATATTTTGTGCAAAAATACTAACAACATCTTTATATATTTCTACTGTTTGAACTGATACATTTTGTCCTAAAACTTCTTTGCTAATGTCTTCTATATCTTTAACTTCAAAAGTTTGTCCTAATTCTACTTCTATTCTTTTTCCACCTTGATAATGTAATTCAAAGTTGAATCCTTTTGTTGCCATAATAATAATTCCTATTATTATTACTACTATGCTAATTAAAAGGGCTATTGTTGATTTCTTTTTTGTTTTTTCAAATTTCTCATTTTTTTCCATATTCATATCCTCCTATTCCTTGCTCTCTATCATGTTTACTAAAGGATTTGTAATAGCATAGTTATAAACTGCCATTAAGATAATTCCCCAAAACAAAATCATTCCTAAACTTGTTACTGGTATCCATTCAATAAAGCAAAATGCTATACTACTAATACATAGTGGGATAATCTTTAAGAAAAATTTAATGTGTTCTTTTTTATCTTTATTACGTAAAATCATTGTGTATAAGAATATGTAATTAATTATTAATATAAGTGCAATTCCAAAAATTCCTTCTAATGATATTACAACATTTGCATAGCGAATTAGTAATAAATATAATGCAACAAATCCTATGAAAGAAAAACTTGCTAAAATACCTTTCATTTTATATTTTATCATTAAGAAAATTAGTGCTAAAGCTACTGCTATAGCTATTCCAAGTACAATATATTGGATTTCTTGATTTGTTATTTCTGAGAAAATATATTCATTCCCTCCAACTTCATATTCTAATGGTAATTTTCCATTTTCTAAAGTTGTTGCAATTGTTGATGCTTTTTTCGCATAATCATTTACAGTATCTGCATCAGTTGATGCTTTTCCTACATTTAGTTGTAATTTTCCTGTTCGAATTGGAGTGTCAAATGATGTTGTCATTATTGTTTCATCATCAATTTTCATTGTGATTTGTTTTTGCTTTGTTTCTTCTGTTGTACTTTCATCTGTTGCAGTATTTTCTTCTGTTGTTGTATTTTCTTCTGTTGTAGCATTCTCTTCTACTGTGTTTTCCTCTTCTGCTGTTTTATATGTATTTGAAATCTCTTCTAATTTTGCTTTTCCTTCATCATTAAATACAATTTCTAAATATACGCTTGTCCCTGCTGTATCAGAGCCATATAAAACATTTGCTTCTTTAAGATTATCATTATTAATTAATACTTCTTCTGTTTCACTATCACTAATCTCAAATTTTCCTACTGAAGCAATATTACTAATAATTGTGTCTGTATCTTCATTTTCTTCTATTTCAATTGTAATTTCCCCTGTTTGTTCATTTAGTTTTATTTCATAGTTTTCAACTTTCATTTCTTTTAGTCTTTTTATTGTAATTTCTTCTACTTGCTTATAGTTTTCTATTGTTAATTTATCTTGATTTTGATTTACTTCTTCTTTTGTATAACCTTTTTCTTGAATTTCTTCATCTGTTAGTTCTTCTTCAATTACATTTCCTTCTGTGTCTTTAATTACAGTTTTTGTATCTTCTTTTGGTTTAATAGTAAATACTCTGGCTCCATTTAAGTCCATTGCAAGGTCATATCCTTTAACAATATTTTCCATACGATTTTGTTTTTGGACATATATTCCAAAGAAGCCTATCATACTGATTAGTATCATTGTAATTAAAATTGTTACGATTTTAATAGCTTTTTTCATTATTTTTTCATCCTTTCTATAATAATTTTGTATCATTTATTACTAATGAAAACCATATTTTTAAATATTTGGCAGCATATTTGCTCATCATTGTTCTATCCATAAAAATTTCAAAATAGTCTAACACAGGACAAATTTCTGTGTCAATCTTTAAGTTTAATGTAATTAAGCGTTTTTCTACATCTAAATTTAAATTAGAGTCTGTTACTGCATAGTTTACACGATCATGAATATCAAATGTTACTAAGTTTGAATTGCATACTCTATCTCTATGTGCATCTGATTTGTCAGCTAAAATAATTGCTGCTGATATATCACTAATTGCTGTTCCTGTTTCTTCATCATGATTTCCTATTGCCATCATAATTTCTGTACGTTCTTCAACTGGCATTCCCATATTTTTCAAAATGTCATATGCTAAAATTGCTCCGCTATGTGCATGATCTACTCTATTTACACAGTTCCCAATATCATGTAAATATCCTGCTATTCTTGCTAGTTCTACAGTACGCTCTGGATATCCTAATTTTTCCAAAATGTCTCCTGCTCTTTTAGATACTATCGAAATGTGCCTATGCCCATGTTCTGTGTATCCTAAAGCATCTAATTGTTTTTGCGCTCCTTTTATAAGGGCATTTACTTCTTCATTTTGGCATACATCTTTTAATGTAATCATATGCTCCTCCTTTAATCTCTCTAGATTTTATATTAAAATTTAAAAAATAGCAACTATTTTTGCTAATTTTTTTAATTCTTATATATTATGTACAGATTTGAAATTTATAATAAAAAATTAATATCTATTGTTAAAATAATTTATTAATGAT
>CANQJY010000020.1 GCA_947624365.1 uncultured Clostridia bacterium | reverse complement strand
ACTAAAAATATAGATGGTTATTGTGGATATGCAGAATTTGGTGAAGGAAAAGAATTAGTAGGTATTATTGGACATTTAGATATAGTGCCTGAAGGAGAAAATTGGACATTTCCTCCATTTTCTGCAACCATTTCTGAAAATAAAATTTTTGGAAGAGGTGCAATTGATGACAAAGGTCCCGTTATTTCTAGTCTATATGCAATGAAAATAGTAAATGATTACTTAGAAGAACATAATCTGCATTTACATAAACGTGTCCGCCTAATTGTTGGATTAAATGAGGAGAAAAATTGGGATTGTATACATTATTATAAAAATCATGAAGAAATACCAACAATTGGATTTAGTCCTGATGCAGATTTTCCATGTATTTATGCAGAAAAGGGGGTTTTGACAGAAACTATTACAATGTCCTATACTGAATACTTAAAAAGTTTATCATCAAGCCCTATTGTTAAATTGTTACAAATTGATGATGAACAAAATCCAGTTAATGTTGTTCCTAAAATCTGCCGTGCTATTTTAGAATTTGATACAGGAAAAACAGCTGAAATTATTTCTCGTGGTATCCAAGCACATGCTGCACACCCAGATTTAGGTGTAAATGCTATTTCATATTTAGCATTAGATTTATATACTCTCCTTAAAAAATATAATACTTATATTCCAATTATATCTTTTTTAGCTGAACATATAGGAACAGAATTTAATGGTAAATCTTGCGGAATTTCGTGTGAAGATGAATCTGGAAATCTTACATTAAATGTTGGCAAATTAAATTTTGATAGGGATATAATAACATTGGCCTTGAATTTACGTGTTCCTGTTACAGTAGATTTATATGAAATTCATAAAAAGATTGAAAATCTTGTGAAAAATTATCCACTTTTATGTGTAAAAGATCCAGAAATTAATCCTCCTCTTTATATTTCAAAAGAATCTCCTCTTATTAAAACACTTTGTAAAATATATAATGAAACTACACATTCTAATGCTGAACCTATTGCTATTGGTGGTGCAACATTTGCAAGAGCATTTCCTAATTGTGTTTCTTTTGGTGCAAATTTGCCTGGACAAAAAGATATGTGTCATCAAATAGATGAATTTATTTCTATTGATAATTTAGAATTGGCAACTCTTATGTATTCTAGAGCTATATATGAATTAGCAAAATAAAAGGTATGGTTAAATTTCCATACCTTTTACTACTTTTTGAAAAATCTATTGAAAAGTCCCTTATTTCTATTATCCTCTTCGCCATCTTCTTCATCTTCGTCATCATAATCTTCTTCATCATCAGACCAATCGTCTTCATTATCATCATCATCATCTTCTTCTTCTTCGTCTTCATCATCAAACCAATCATCATCCTCGTCTTCATCTTCTTCTTCGTCATCTTGTTCATCAAACCAATCGTCATCCTCGGCTTCTTGTACTTCTTGCATTTCTTCTACTTCTTCTGGTTCTTCTGGTTCTTCTTGTTCTATTTTATCTTCTATTTCATCATTGCTAATAAACCATTCTTCTTCGTCCTCATAATTATTTTTCTTCTTTGGTTTCCAATTCGAATTTTCTGATATTATTTCTTCTTTTGGCATAAATTCATATAAGTCTCTTTCGAAATTTTCTTCAATCATTTTATTAAATATTTCATATATATTTTTAATTGCATCTATTCTCCAATAATTTGTATTTATAATTGTTCCTACATTTGATTTTATACTATTTATTTCTTGATTGAAATTCTTTTCTGTTTCTTCAATATTTGTTAAATATGTACTATTATATAACTCATTATATGCTTTTTTCGTTGCTTTGTTTGATATTTCTTTTAAAATTAAAGTATAAAGATTGTTTATCTGAGCCATATCTAAATCATATTTTTCACATGCCTCTTTCATCATCTGTTTATGCATTTTCTCTCCACCAATTGTTGTCATTCTCTCATTATCTAAAAAGCTTACAATATATTCTTTTTCAGCTTCGAAAAATTGTAATTTAATATTTATATCTCTATACACCTTTTGATATTTTTCTAATTTCATTGTATCTTTTTCAATTTCTGTCATTATTTTCTTTAATTTATCATAACTGTTAAGATAGCACTCTGCTTCTTTTTTTGCAATTTCAACTCTTGTTTCTACTGATTTTTTTATAACATTAATATCAAATTTTACTTTTTCGTTTTTTCCATTTTCTAACATGGTTTTATTTATATTTTCACAAATTTCTTGATTATCAGTTGAAGCAAATTGTCTTACTCTTTCAATTGTTTCAATAGTAATTGCTTCCATCTTTTCAATAGTTTCATTTAAAATTTTAATGTGATTTGTTTCTGCTATTCTTCTCTTTTTACTGTACTTATTTCTTGCTTGCTGTTTTTCCATGAATTGTTTTAAAAATTCAATATACTCTTCTCTTAATTTGTTTTGTTCTTCTGTATTTTCTTCTATTATTTTTTCTATTTTTAATAATTTTTTTTCAATAATGGTTGGGTCTTGGTCAAAATCATTAAATAATTTGTTTCTTTCTTCTTCATGTTCAATGCTATCTGAACATAATGTTTCTTGTTTCTTTTGTATTGATTGCATTTTTTGTGCAATTACATCAAATTCTTCTATTACTTTTTCTTCTTCTTCTGTAATTGTTTGATATTTTTTCATTTCTTCTAGAACATTAGTATAAATTTGAAAATTAGCTTTTATTCCTGTTGCATCATCTTTTCCAAATATGTTGCTTAGGTATCTTTCTAGAACAATTGCGCTTCTTTCATACATTTTTTTCCCCTCCAACCTTTATTTTTTTCCTATTATATATAATTTTGTTGAAAAAGTCTAGTATTTTTTTATTTTTTATTTCATATTAAAAAAGCAGAATTTTGCTTCTGCTTTTTTTGATTTTATTTTAATCTATATTAACTTTTTCTGTTTCTTGCCATGTGTTTTCATTAATTTCTGTAATTGATTTATCTGACACTAAATAGTAATTGCCATTGGCAAATATAATTCTTTCTATTCGTTTTTTGTAGTCATTTGTTGTGTTTTCATTAAATTGTTTTTTTAATATAAATCCTTGATTTAAATCAATCTCATATATTAATGCTTGTGATATATTATTTCTATTTTGATATGTTTGTATTGGAAAAGCCATAATATTTTTTTCTTTTAGATATAGAATAGCTTTATGATTATTTATTGCATCTGAATAAGTGTATAAATTTCCTATCTTTTTTGTAAACATTTCTTTTGGATTGTTTAGATCTGTTATATCAAACATAGATAATTTTAATCCATTATTTTGAGTTCTTGTGCCATCTGTATTTGTGTCATATCCTAATCCTATAATATGTGTTTCATCATATGGATGTAGATATGTGCTATATCCTGGAATTTTTAATTCTCCTAATTTTTGCGGATTTTGAGGGTCTGTTAAATCAATTACAAATAATGGGTCTACTTGTTTATATGTTACTATATATCCTTTGTTTCCCATATATCTAACAGAATAAATTCTTTCTCCATTTGCTAGTCCTGTTAGTTCCCCACATTTTTCCAAATTGCTATTTAAAATATATATCATATTTTCAGTTTTTGATTGTATATCTTGTGTTACTGCAATTCTTAGATTTTCTTTTGAATCTTCGTCCATTGAAAATTGATTTAGAATTTTTCCTTGTATGGTTGCATTATTTTTGTATTCTATTTTTCCATTGTTCAATTTAAATTTAACAATTCTTGTATTATATCCGAGAATTGTATATGTGTTGATATCATATACTGTTTTACCTTTTGCAATATACATATTTTTTTCTGATGCATATATTGTATCACCTGCTCCTAAGAAAGCTTGAACATCTGCTTCTTCTTTTTCATTAATGTTAAATCCTGCAACAATTAAATAATTTTTGACTTCGCTTTCATCAAAATATTGTATTTCATTAAAATTAATGTGTTTATTCTCTTCGCTAATAATTGTATCAACATATACCGGTTTGTAATCATCTTCATTTAATTCTTCAATTGGATATTTTTTTATCATATTAATTGCATTTGAAATATATTTGCTACTTGCAAAATAGATATTATTTTCTATCATACGTGAAGATATATATGTTCCTTCTATTTCTACTCTTCTTTCTTCTTGAGGTTTTTCTGGATTACTTACATTATATATAATAGCTTCTGTTTTTATAGTAATACCATCAACATATGCAACATCTTCTGTTTGGTATATTGATGTTAATTCTGTCTTTATTTCATTTTCTGAAGCAATTACTACTAGTTTATCATTTTTTAAATATATTTCTCTTATTGATATCGAATTATCTTCAAATGGGATTTCTGCTACTTTTTTACTACTTCCAGAATTTTGGATATCAATAATAACAACTTTTTTGTCTGAAACATAGTAAATATATTTACCATCTGTTTTTATAATATCTGCTTCATCCACTCCTACAACTTGAGTATTTGTTTGGCTATATGTTTCTTCATTTTCATTTTGTGTAATACTTTCTAATTTATCTTGTACTGTTGCTCTTTTAGTTGTATCTGCATCTTCACTTTCTTGTTTTTTCAAAATTGTATAAAATTTTTCAAAAGTTTCTATTTTTTCTAGTCCTATCTGTTCTACTTCATTGTATGGTTCTTCTATCTTTATTTGATTTTTTATATAAATATTTGTTATGCTAAAAGCAATAACTACCATTGTAGCAAGTGATATTATTGGAATATATCGTTTGTATTTTAATTTTTTAATTTTTTGCTCATTTTGATATTCATCGTATTTTTGATAAATTCCTTGTATAAATTCTTTATTATCCTTCATATTTTTCACTCTCCTCTCTTACTAATTTTTCCAGTGCTTTTCGTGCTCTATAAATAATTACTTTTGTACTGCTCATTGACCTTTTCATGATTTTTCCGTATTTCGCTATATTGCATTTTCTC
The DNA here is from genome assembly GCA_947624365.1 of uncultured Clostridia bacterium. GTDB lineage: Bacteria > Bacillota > Clostridia > TANB77 > CAG-508 > CAG-269. Next base: position 9,604 of record CANQJY010000020.1, on the reverse strand, counting down.
AATGTCTGCTAAATATATTGCCTGCCTATATTCTCCATTTAATTGATTTATTGTTTTATGTAGGTTTTCTTTTTGTTCTTTTTTGAAAATAATATCTTCTAAAGTGTTTAATTGGTTTTCATAAGATTTATGCATATTTTCTATAAATTCCATATTATCTGTATAACTAATTTTCTTTTCTCTTTTTAAAAAATTTAAAGCCTTTGATTTTGCAATAGTATATAAATATGTTTTTAACGAATATTTAAAATCATAGTTTTTTTGATGAATTAGAATATATACAAATACATCTTGTGCTATATCTTCTGCTATATCTATATTTTTTACATATGTTGTAATAAAGTAAATTAACTTGTCTTTATGGCGTATAACAAGCTCTTCAAAACTATTATTATTTCCTTTTAAAAACTCTTGGTATAATTGCTTATCTGTTTTTTCTTCCAATTTTATCACTTTCCTTCCTCAATCTATTGCTTTTATCTCTCTATCTTTTATACAATTATATCATATATTTTGTTACACTAAATAAAAAAAGCAGAATTTGATATCTGCTTTTTTATTGCATTTTTTCTTTTATTTTTACTAAAGTATTTAATGCATCTATTGGTGTTAATTCATTTAGGTTAATTTTATCAACTTCATGTGCAATTTCAGCTAATTTATAATTGTACATATCAAATTGACCTTCTACTTGTTTTTTATCTTTCTTTTCCTCTTTTTTATTGTTTAAAATGCTTTTTCTTTCTATGGTTTTTAATATTTCATTTGCTTTTTGAGTAACTATTTTTGGTACCCCTGCTAAACGTGCTACATGTATTCCATAGCTCTCGTCTGTTCCACCTCTTACAATTTTTCGTAAGAAAATGATGTCTTCTCCTTTTTCTTTAACCGCAATGGAATAATTTTTTATACCTTCCAATTCGTCTTCTAATTTTGTTAATTCATGATAATGTGTTGCAAATAAGGTTTTTGCTCCACACTTTTCTTTATCAGCAATATATTCTGCTACTGCCCATGCGATTGATAATCCATCATATGTAGATGTTCCTCTTCCTATTTCATCTAATATAACTAAGCTATTTGATGTTGCTTCTTTTAGAATAGTTGCAACTTCCATCATTTCAACCATAAATGTGCTTTGTCCCATACTTAAATCATCTGATGCTCCTACTCTTGTGAAAATTTTATCTACAACACCTATTCTTGCTTCTTGAGCTGGTACAAAACTACCTATTTGGGCCATAAGGGTAATCAATGCTACTTGACGCATATATGTTGATTTTCCTGCCATGTTTGGTCCAGTAATAATTGATAACCTATTTTCTTGTTTATCTAAATATGTATCATTTTCTACAAAAGCTCCTGCTCCTAACATTTTTTCAATAACAGGATGTCTTCCACCTTTAATATCAATTATTCCTGAATTGTCAACTTGTGGCATACAATAATTTAGGTCTTCTGCCACTTGTGCAAATGAAGTTAATACATCTAATGTTGCTACACTCATAGCTGTTTGTTGTAATCTTTTTATATTTTTTGCAATCTCTTCTCTAATTTCTACAAATGCATTATATTCTAAATTTACAACTTTTTCTTCTGCACCTAAAATTTGATTTTCCAAATTTTTTAATTCTTCTGTTATATATCTTTCTGCATTTGTTAGTGTTTGTTTTCTAATATATCTTTCTGGTACTAATTTTAAATTTGATTTAGTAACTTCAATAAAGTAACCAAATACTTTATTAAATCCTACTTTTAAATTCTTAATTCCTGTTTGTTCTCTTTCTTGTGCTTCCAAATTAATAATCCAATTCTTCCCTTGTGTTGTCGCTGTTTTTAATTGATCAATCTCTTCATCATATCCTAATTTAATAATTCCACCATCTTTTATTGTCATTGGAGGGTCTTCTACTATTGCTTTTTCTATTAATGTAGAAATATCCATTAATTCGTCCATATTATTATATAATTCTTTTAATAATGGAGTTTCAATGTTTTGCAAAATTTGTTTTAATTCTGGTAATTTTTGTAATGAATGTTTTAAAGTTATCATGTCACGTGCATTTGCATTTCCATATGCCATTTTTCCTGCTAAACGTTCAATATCATATACTTTTTTTAGATTTTCAATAATATCTCCTCTTAAAATCATATCTGATTTTAATGTTTTTACACTATCTAATCTTTTATTAATTTCCATTGTGTCTATTAATGGATCATTTAACCATCTTCTTAATAACCTTCCTCCCATTGAAGTTGCTGTCTTGTCTAATACCCATAACAATGTTCCTTTTTTTGATTTATCACGCATTTTTTCTGTTATTTCTAGATTTCTTCTTGCATTAATATCTAATGACATATATTTAGATATTTGATAAATAACAATTTTATTTAAATGTTCTAATGTTGTCATTTGAGTTTGTTCAATATATGATATAAGTGCATTTATACTGCAAACTGCTAATTCCTTTTCTTCTATATTTTCTATTGCTTTTTGATTATTATCCACAATGTTAAATCTTTGTTTTAATTTATCTGTTTCTTTACTGAAAAATTTATCTTGAAATCTTGTTACATATGTTTCAAATCTTTCTTTTATTTTACTCATTTCTTCTTGACATTCTGACATCATAGTATTAACTACTAATTCTGATGGATTATATCTTGCGATTTCATCTAATAATAATGAAAAGTTTTGGTTGTCTTTAATTTCTGCTGAATACATTTCTCCTGTTGAAATATCACAAACACTAATTCCATAGTAAATTCCCGTTTTATATATTGCCATAATGTAATTGTTTTTTCTCTCTTCTAACATATTAGAGTCTATTACTGTTCCTGGTGTAACAACTTTTATTACACCTCTTTTAACAATTCCTTTTGCTGTTTTTGGATCTTCTAATTGTTCACAAATAGCTACTTTAAATCCTTTAGCAATTAGTTTTGATATATACATATCTGCTGCATGATATGGCACACCTGCCATTGGTGCTCGTTCTTCTTGTCCACAATCTTTTCCTGTTAAAGTGATTTCTAGTTCTCTTGCACATGTTATTGCATCATCAAAAAACACTTCATAAAAGTCTCCTAATCTGTAAAATAGAATACAATCTTTATACTGTTCTTTTGTTTCAAGGTATTTTTGCATCATTGGTGAATATTCTGCCATTTTTATTCTCTTCCTCCTTCTCCGTATGTTTCTTCTACTCGATTTCTATCACTAAATATTTCAAAAGCAGGTATTTCTTGAAGTTTTCTTTTTTCTATTCCATTTTTTATCATATTGTTATAATACTTAAATTGTAGCTCTATTGAATCTGTAGAAACCATCATTTTTTTAGGATTTTCTATCATTTTTTTTAAATATCCATATTTTATCAAAATTTTTAGTTTATCCTCTAATTCTTCTATTGACATAGTTGATATTTTTGGAAATCCTTTAAATAAAATATTAGCATCTGTTAATGACATGTATTCATCTAATTTTTCGAATATTTTTGAAGTCTTTTCTGGGTTTGGTTTGTTTCTAAAATTATAATTCTTATATATAATGTCAAGTGCTTCTTCTTCTGTAATAATTCCTTGCATTTCTTCTATATCTACATTTCTGTCTACTGTTAATAATTTAAGATAGTCTAAGATTATGCTTCTTACAAATTCTCTATCTTTCCATTTTGTTTGCCTATATGTATTAAAATTATTCTGGTTAATGGATACTTTATCTATTATCTTTTCTATTATTTCGTTTCTTTTTTCTGGAGTTAAATTAAATATTATACTTTTATCTATTATCACTTATATTATTTCTCCCTTCAAATACCACATATGCTGTGACAAAATTTTTATTGAAATCATTTTTCCTATTAAACTATCATTTCCCTCAAATATCACAACTTTATTGCTATCTGTTCTTCCTGTTAATGTATGTTCATTATTCTTACTTTTTCCTTCTACTAGAATTTTTTGTGTTGTTCCTATATAATTTTGATTATTTTCATAGATTTTATTTTCTACTAATTGTTTTAATCTATCAAATCTTTTGTGTTTTATATCATCTGGAATTTGATTTTCCATTTTATCTCCTGGTGTTCCAACTCTTCTTGAATAAATGAACATATATACTTGTTCATATCCTACTTTTTCAATAACATCTAAAGTGTCTTTAAAATCTTCATCTGTTTCACCAGGAAATCCTACAATAATATCTGTTGATAAAGTAAGATTTGGAATTTCTTCTTTCATCTTTTTTACTAAATGCAAATATTGCTCTTTTGTATATTTTCTATTCATATCTTTTAATACTTTTGTACTACCTGCTTGTAGTGGTAAATGTACTAATTTGCATACTTTATCACATTCACGAATTGCTTTTATAACATCATCTGTAAAATCTTTTGGATGTGGAGATATAAATCTAATTCTTTCAATTCCTTCAATTTTATTAATTGCATATAATAAAGTTGCAAAAGAATTGACTCCTTGATATTCTTCAAATGGAATGTTTTTTTCTCTTTCTACTCTTAAATAAGAATTAACATTTTGTCCTAGTAAAGTTATTTCTTTATATCCATTTTTAGCTAATTCTTTTACTTCTTCAATAATATCTTTTGGCTCTCTACTTCTTTCTCTTCCACGCACATATGGAACTATGCAATAACTACAAAAATTGTTACATCCATTCATTATAGTAACAGATGCTTTTATGTTACTATCTCTTTTAATTGGTAATCCTTCATATATTTTTCCTTCAATATCTATAATATCTTCTTGTTTATGTTTTTGATCTAATACATTATATAAATCTTCTGGCAGTTTATGTAATGTATGTGTGCCAAATAAAAGGTCTACAAATGGATAACTTTCTTTAATTTTATCAGTAATATGTTTTTCTTGCATCATACATCCACCAATAGCAATTATGGTTCCTTTTTCTTCTTTTATTTTTTTTAATTCTCCTAATTTTCCAAATAATTTGTCTTCTGCATTTTCTCTAACACAACATGTATTAAAAATAACTAGATCTGCATCTTTAAAGTTTTCTACTTTTTTATATTCCATTTCTTCTAGCATACCACATATTTTTTCTGAATCATTTTCATTTAGTTGGCATCCCATTGTAAATATTGAATATTTTGGTTTTTGTACTTGATTTATTTCTTTGATTTTTTGTATATATTGTTTTTGTTCTTCTATCTCATTTTTTGTGTTCACTTTATATTCCTCCATTATCCATATTTTATTACATCTTGCGACTTTTTGCAAGGGGAATTATTTTTAAAAGGCGAAGCATGTTTGCTTCGCCTTTGTTACATTTATGCAAGTCCATATTTTTTCTTAAATCTATCTGCTCTACCACCTGCTGTTTCTTGTCTTAGATTTCCTGTCCAAAATGGATGACATTTTGAACATATATCTACTTTTATATCTTTCTTTGTTGATCCAACTTCTAACACATTTCCACATGCACATGTAATTGTTGTTTGGTTATAGTTTGGATGAATTCCTTCTTTCATTCTTTTCACCTCTTTTTTGCTTTTTAAACTTGACTGTTTTCTATCATAACATATTTTTTAATAGATTTCAAGTGTTTTATATTATTTTTCATTATTTGTTTCTTTATCTTCTTGCAACATATATATTGCTGATGATATCATTTCTTTGTTAAGTGATAATTTATGTACTAATTTGCTCATAACATTAAAAATACATGCTACTATTAATATTATCAATCCTATTTTTTTCCAATATTTTGCTATCATCTTTTTTCTCCTTTTTTTATTTTACATATCTATTATACATTTATTTTCCGAAAATGTCAATTAATATTTAAAATCTCCACCGCCAAGAAATTCCTTTAGTAATGAATTGTTCGGTATTTGTTCTTTTGATATTGGCTCAAAATATTTTAATATATCTAATAATCTTTGGGCTTCGGCATGTTCTTTTTCTTCTTTTGAAATTGCTTCTAATAATGGTTTTGCAATACTTTTTAGTGCATTAATTTCGTATATTAATGATGTATTAAATATTTTATCTGCTTGTTCTTGATATGGAAATATGTTTTTTTCTTCTCCCATAGTTACTTTACGCCATGTACTTATTGTATGTTTAGCTGAATATCCTCTAAATTGATAATCTCTTACAATTCTGCGAATTAGTCTTGTGTCTGTAGTTGAAATAGGGTTGTATCTATCCATATTTAAAACTGTTAAATCACTAATATATATTTTGTATTTTTCTTTTTTTGATATTTGACTTGTTAATTTGTCATTTAAGCAATGAATACCTTCTATTATTAAAATATCATCTTTTTCTAGTTTTAGCTTTTTGCCTTCATATCGTTTTGTTCCCACATGAAAGTCAAACCTTGGTATTTCAATTTCTTCTCCATTTAATAATCTAACTAGATGATTATTAAATAGTTTTAAGTCAATTGCTTCTATACATTCAAAATCATATTCTCCATTTTCATCTCTTGGATTGTCTTGTCTTTCTACAAAATAATTGTCAACAGAAATAGTAACAGGTTTTAAGCCATTTAATCTTAATTGAATACCTAATCTTTGTGCAAATGTTGTTTTTCCTGATGAAGATGGTCCTGCAATTAATACTATTTTTACATCTTTACGTTTTGCAATGTCGTCTGCAATATTGGCAATTTTCTTTTCATGTAATGCTTCTGCTAGCATTATATCATCTTTTATTTTATTTTCTTCAATAGCTTTATTTAGTTTATATACCTCATTTATATTTAAAATTTTATGGATTTTTTGATATTCTTCTAATGCCCAAGCTAGTTTTTTAGTTTCTTTAAATTTCTGGATTTTATTTGGTGATTTTGAGCTTGGATAACGAATTAAAAATCCTTCACTATATTTTATAATTTCAAATTTTTCAGGTACTCCTGTAAATGTTGCTAATGTTCCATAAGAATAATTATAATAATTTTCACAGTAATACATATGAATTTCTTGATTCTCTTTTAAATCAAACTGTAATCTTCCTTTTGATGTATTTGTATTTTTATAAAATTTTTCTGCTTCCTCTCTTGTCATTATCACTTCTTTTATTGGCAAGTTTTTGTCTATAATTTTTTGAATTTCTTTTGTTATTTTTTTTATGAATTCTTCAGTAATTTCTAAGCCATCACATGTGCAAAACATAGCATTTCCTAGTCTATATTCTGCTGTTACTTTTTTATCTGGATATAATTTTTCAAATGCTTTTCCCATAATATATATTAGTGTTCTAGAATATATTTTCATTCCTTCTTTTGAAAAAGTATCTATTAATTCTAAATTTCCACTTGTTTGAATTTCATATGCTAAGTTTTGATATTCATTATTAAAAATACATCCTACCACTTTATATTTACTTTTTTGTATTTCTTCTTTCAAAAGTTCTTGTACTTTTATTGGTTTTTCAACAATATATTCTTCGTTATTGTATTGTATTTTCATGTTATTCCTCCTTTGTTCGACAAATATATTGTATCTTATTTTAAATAATAAGTCAATGGAAATTTTTTTGCATAAATTTAGCCCTTACCAATACTTTCTGGTAAGGGTTTATTTCTATTTTAAATAAATACTAGGATCTACTTGTAAATTATCCTTTATAATTTCAAAATGTAAATGTGGTTCATCTGCGCTTTCGAATGCTGATGTATTTCCAACTGTACCTAAGCTTTGCTCTTTTTCTACTTTTTCTCCTTCTACAACAAATTCTGATGTTAAAAGATTTGCATAAACTGTTTGAAATCCATTTGCATGTTCTACAACGATTGTTAAACCATATCTTGGATCATTTTTTATGCTTTTTACAACTCCGGCTTCTGCGGATTTTACAACTGTTGTTTTATCTGCTTTAATATCTAGGCCTGTGTGAACTGTCCATTCTTGTAATGTTTCTGAAAACAATAAATTTTCTTTTGCATACTCTTTTGAAATTTCACCTTCTACTGGTTTTACAAATTTTAATTCTTCTACTTTTTCTTGTTTTTCAGTTTTTTGCGTTGTTGAAGTTGTTAATGTATTTGTTGTATTTGTTTTCTTAGTAGTATTTGTTTTGTTAACTGTATTGGTTGATTTTGATGTGTTTGTTGTGTTTGTTGTATTAGTTGTATTTGAGGTTTTGTTTTCTATTTCATTTTGAACTTCATTTACACTTCTTCCCATTTCAGTACTTGCATCCTCTGTTCCTTCTTCTACACTTGTGTTTTCTGTTGTTCTATTTACTAAACTTGCAAGTTGTTCAGTGCTTAAAGTTCCTTCTTTCACATCTTCTACTAAACTTTGACTATATATTAATAATCCTATTACTATTACTGTTAAAATAATAACTCCAATAGTGGCATATTTAATAATTTTATTACCCATATCATCATTTGGCTTATTTCTCGTTTTTCTTCTCATATATATCCTCCTTAAAAATTTATGTTATTAGAATTATTTCCTTTTTTTAGAAAAATATACATAAAAAGAGAAATTATATTTCATTAACATCTTTTATTTCTACATTAGCATAAAAGTGATGTATTATATCTTCTGCATTGCTTCCTTGTTTTGCTAAACTATCAGCACCTGTTTGACTCATACCAACTCCATGACCATATCCTTTTACATAAAATTTAATTTGATTAGATTGTTTTTCTAACTCAAAATTTGTAGATCTCAATCCTAATATAGTCCTTGTTTCTACTCCTGAAAGATTGTGATTTCCAAATTTTATAGTCTTGACTCTGTCGCTTTCTGTACGCTCCAAAATTTTTATACTTTCATTATTTGAAAAATCTATTTGAATATCAGCATATTTGGTTTTTAATTTATTTAACAAATCTTCATTTGAAAAAGTTGCTTCAGATGCATATTGTGTATACCCTTCTTCTCCAGAAGTTTCTACACTCTGTAGATATGGATATCCACTTCCTCCCCATACATTTATTGGTGTTTCGGTTTTCCCTCCACTATTAGAATGAAAAAAGGCATTTATTGGTTGGTTATTATATACCACCACTTTGCCTTTTGTTTCGTTTACTGCTTCTACAATTTTTTTCCAATTTTCTTCTCTTTTATCTTCTTCCCATCTTGCAAATCTATCTTCTTTTGAAACCCAAGCTTGACAACAGCTACTACTATCACATATATCACTATTATCATGTTTTTTATTATTTACTTTGTATATTGTATATGTTCTAGCTACCATTGCTTGTGCTTTTAAAGCCTCTTTTTCAAAAGTTGCTGGCATTTCAGCTGATACCACATTACACAAATATGTTTCTAAATCTACTTCCTCTATTTCTCCTGTTTTACTATGTAATAATTTGATTTTACTATATTTTCCTTGCGTTGTTTCTTGTGTTGCTTCTTGTACTGATGTGTTTTCTTCTTGTGTATTTTGAATAGCTAGTGTTTGCTTAGTTTTAGTAGTATTAGTAAAAATTGCTGGTAAAATGAAACAAATTGTAATTAGGCATAAGAAATATATTAATACTTTTTTCATTGTTCCTCCTACCCTACATCTGATAATAATATTTTCATTTTGCTTAAAGATATAGTAGAAAATAAAAAATATTTCCTTAATACTGTTTTAATTATAGTAAACA
>CANQJY010000019.1 GCA_947624365.1 uncultured Clostridia bacterium | reverse complement strand
AATAGAAGTAAATATTCCTTATGAATATAAAGATGAAAATTTAAAAATGCAAAGAGCTATGAAAATAGATTTATTAACAAGATATGAGAAAGGAAAATTATCTTTTAAAAAATTAAAAGATTTTGGAATAAATGCAATTAGAAATCAAAGATATATGCCATTAGCTTTAAGTGAATATATAAATAAAATTGAAAGATAACTTACAATTAATAAGGCGAATAATAGTTGAAATTATCTGTTCTTTATTATATAATCGTAACAATAATAGTAATATTTGATGGAGAAAATATTAAATATGTATATTTTAATTATATTAATAATTGTAATGACGATTATAATTTTATTTAGAAAAAAATTTCCTAATATTATAAAAAAGATTCTAAATGATAGAAGAATATTAATATTTTTAATTTTTTTTATTATAGTTATTGGTATTATCTTTATAGGCATTGATTACGTAAAAAACAATCCTCAAGAAGTAGAAAAAAATAAATGTGAAATGGTTGAATCATACATTTTACAGGAATATAATATTGATGGAAAAATAAAGGCATCTTGGTTTACTTATAGCGAAAATGGATTTACAGATGGCTTATTTATGTATACTTTTAAAATTAAAGATGTTAATGATAAAATTTTTTTTATAGATTATGATGCATATATAGATTTATCAAAAGAAACATTAGATAATCTAAAAATAAGATATGAAAAATAATTGTTAGTTTATATTACAATAGATTGCTTTGAATGTCTATTTACAAAAAATATTTATGCTACAATACTAATTGGAGGGAGAAAAGATGGAACATATATTAAAATTACAACCTAGATATTTTGATTATATTAACAATGGCACAAAAAAGATAGAATTGAGATTATATGATGAAAAAAGGCAAAAAATTGATATTGGAGATACTATAATTTTTCAAAAAGAACCTGAATTAGAAACTACTATGAAAGTTAAAGTTATAGATTTATTAAGATACAATTCATTTGAAGAATTATTCGAAGATTTTGATATAGAAATAATGGCTGATAAATCAATGACTAAGCAAGAATTATTAAATGTATTAGAAGAATTTTATACACCAGAAAAACAGAAGCAATATGGTGTAGTAGGAATACGTATAGAAAAAATATAATGAAAACACACTCAAAAATTCAATCGAATCTAAGAGTGTGTTTTTGTTGTGTCTTGACAAATAGAGAATTATTCGAGAAGTTTTCCGTTGTATACCATCTCACGAGACGTGGTGTTATAGTAGCCTTCACTCATGGTTTGGGTCAATTCCCAATTGTACTTTTTAATGATGTGTTCGAACATTGGAATCTTATAATCTGCAATCGTAATAAGAGGCTTTGTAGTACCAAGATAGCTAAAAGCTCGTTCTAACATTTTTGTAGCAATATTTTTTCTATGGTAATCTTCAGTTATGAGAAAAGTACAAATCTTGCTTTCGGTATCGTCCTTTTTCAAAAAAGCTACACCAGCTACATTGTTATTAATCTTGCTATTTATCAAAAAATTTCCAATAATATGGTTGTATATCTCCAACATATTGATCTAGATATAACATATTTCCGTCCGCATCTTGAATTTTCAAATTAGGAAAAGTTTTAATCATTTTTTCATCACTAAAATACTTATATATAAAATTAGCCGTCTTTTCATTGCCATATAATTTGCTATATGCATTATTAATCACATACTCTTTATTTAAAATATTCAAGTCATATTCATATACTTTTCTAACCATAAATGCTTTTAATGCATACATTGTGATTAAAATGTCAAATAACAAAAATACAGATACAAGTACAGTAACAATCTTTAAAGTTTTTATTGGTTTTTTAATTTTTATTTTATCAATCAATTTTTCTATTCTTGGATGAAAAGATGTCATAAAATATACTGCTAAAAACCCCCATAAAATAGAAAAATATACACATATTCGCCCATTTATATTTAAGGGCATATTAGAATAATCCCACCATTTTATATGAAAAATTAATTCTCCTACTAAACTAACCAAATATTCTACGATTGATCCTACTATAAAACCACCTATAAATAATTTATCAGCACTTTTATTAAAATACTGTAAAGATAAAATTAACGCAACAGCACCTAATCCATATATTCCGCAAAAAGGTCCATACAAAAAGCTCTGTCTACTTTCCCATACTCCCTTTGTCATAATACCATATAATGTTTCAATAATATATCCTACAATACTATATATAATAAAATAAGCTAATATTTTGTATATACTAATTCCTAATATTGTAAATCCTTTTTTTGGCTTATCAGCATTTATCTCTGAATTTACTAAAGCTTTCTCCATTATATTTCTCCATTTCAATAAATTGTTATTTATATTTTATTATAACACAAAATCTAAAATAATAGATATATTTTAAAAATATTTAAATTTTTTCTATATTGTAGTATAATTAGTTTATCAAATAGTTTGTAAAGGAGTTAAACTATGCAAGAATTAAAAATTAACGGAATTTATAAGCATTTTAAGGGAGATTATTATTTAGTAATCGATATAGCCAACCATTCTGAAACCAAAGAAAAGTATGTTGTTTATAGAAGATTATATGGCGATGGAAGTTTATGGATTAGACCAGTTGATATGTTTCTAAGTGAAGTAGATCATGAAAAATATCCAAATGTTAAGCAAAAGTATAGATTTGAACTACAAAATATTGAAAGTGTTGCACATAATTTTAAAAATTAAATAAAAAAAGCAAAAGGAGATTTCCTTTTGCTTTTTATGAAACTTCTTGGAAAAATGAATACTCACTGCCAGAAGTATTATTTCTAGTTTGAAGTAGATATCCAGTAAAAATTTCTTTAGAAGGAGTATTTAAATCAATATCTATATTTGCATGATATACAAAAGTATCATCATCATAGTTTTTTATATGAATATCAAATAACAAATTTACATCTAAATCTGCTAAATTAACACCTGCTTGTTCTAAAACTTTACCATTAAATACAATAGAATTTATATCATCATGAATAGAATAATTTTTCACAATTCCGCGATTAATGTATCCTAAAGAAATTGGATTAGAGCAATCTGTATAAAAAGTAGGAGAAGCATAGTTAGCAGATTCATTTTCTTCATTTGTATTTACAATCTGAAAATCAATACGCCCACCAGATGCGCTAGGTAACTCATTAAATGTACCAAGAGCATTTGAATTTTTATAATTCAAAACTTGTGTACCAATTTCTGGATTTGCAGTTGCAATATGTATATTATCTATCCATAATTCCTTTACAGTATTTCGCGTTGTTAGTTCAGAAACAGAAGAAGTATTATCAATATGAATAGCTATATCAGTATATTGACAAATATCTAGATTTTGTAAAGATTGATCGCTATTATTATCAATAGCACTACCACTACTATATAATATAATACGGTTTACTTTAAATACTGATAACTGATTTTGTTCTGCAATTTTTAAAGATTGATTAATAAATTCTTCTTTACAATAGCTAACATAAAAAATATAAGAATAAGCAAAAACGCAAAGTAATAGTAATAAAATTAATGTAGTAAAAGCCAATTTTGTACGCCTAATTTTAATTTTATGAACAATCACAATGCATTCCTCCTTATCTTTCTAATCGTTTGTATAACATCTCCATATAATTATAAACTTTTGTATGCCATTCAGTATCACTTGCATAGCGAATATTTACATCAGCAATAGTAGGTCCATTATAATAAGTAGCTAAAGCCTTTTCATTATTATAAATTTTAGTACCAATAGGATTTATATAATATTTTACTAATACCTTAGCAACCAATTCAATTCCTTCAGCATATGTATCAAATTCATAAGAAGATTCATAAGGAGTAGCATCATAAGATCCATAGCCAAATAAATTCTTCTTATCTTTTGCAATTTGAGAAGTACCCCATGCACTTTCATGAATAGCCATAGATGCTAAGAAAACACCATTAATATTATATTTCTTCTCAACATTATAAAATACTTCATAATTATCTTGGAATATTTTATTTCTATCATTAGGAAGATTTGTAAACATCTTTTTATAATCAGCCAAAGTCAATCCAGAAACATGATTTAAAGGCATATCCATATCCAATTTTATTACTATTTTTTGAATACGATTTTTTTCAGGCATAGTAGGTGAAACTGTAGCAGAAGTTAAACAAGATGTAGGCAAATAACCTTCCATTCCCTCATAAGAAACTTTACACCATTCTTCACTTGGTAAATCTAAAAGTACAACATCAAAATATTGTTTAATTTCAGCAATTTCTTTTGAATTAGATTCCATACCATCACGTAAAGGAGTATCTTTTATTAAGTATAAAGTATCTTTTAAATGTGCTTTTATTTTATGTAAAAATTCAGAAGTACCAACATCAATGATTTGTGGTATATAATCTTGTATTTTTTCTTCATTTAAAGTAGTTTCATTTTCTAATTCACCATTTTGATACTCTCTTACTAAAGTTACATTTTTTTTACCATTAACACCTGCTTGCAATATAACTTCTTCACCTTTTGGCAAGGTAGAACGTTGAGTGTATAATGTATCAAAAGGAATTTCTTGTTCTTCAATAACCTGTTCTTTTACCACTTCTAAAGCGGCGTTTGATATAATAATATTATGTGCGTTTAAGCGATGACGATTAATCTCAATTGAAACAGAATCTTTTGTAGCATCTGATAGTGATGAATATAGCTGAATAGATTCATCTTTTGCAGATATTGAAGTTGACCAAAAAAGAGCTATTACCATAGCAAATAGCAAAATTAAGAAAACAATAGATATACTAATTGTTTTTTTATGAGTTGATTGTATATATGATGTTTTTCCAACATAATTAGCTGTAGATTTATGTACTTTTGTTGATTTTTTTGTGTTTTGTGCTTCATATTGAAGACGTGTTTCTTGTAGTTCCCTAAATACATCTGTAAGTTGTCTGTTATCAGCCATAGTATCTCCTCTCTTTCTATAATAAATATCCAATAATATTATATAACAATAACTCGAACTTGTCCATAGATTTTTAGAAAAAACCCCTTGCAAAATTTGTAAAATAATATATAATAGTCAATAAAGGAGGAAAAACTATATGCAAGAAAATAATTTGGAGCAATTACAAGAAAAAATTGCATATAAATTTACGGACATACAAATTTTAAAAAATGCATTAACACATACATCATATGCATATGAATACAACATACCAAGTAATGAAAAATTGGAATTTTTAGGAGATAGTATTCTAGAATTTGTATCAAGCCAATATTTGTATAGAAATTATCAAAATTTAAAAGAAGGAGAAATGACTAAAGTTAGAGCAACAGTCGTATGTGAAAGTAGTTTATATAAAATAGCTAAACGACATAATTTTAGTGATTTCTTATATGTTGGAAAATCTGAAAGATTATCCAAAGGAAATGAAAGACCAGCTATTTTAGCAGATAGTGTAGAAGCAGTTATTGCTGCAATATATTTAGACGGAGGCATAGAACAAGCATCAAAATTTATAATAGAAAATTTAAAAGAGGAAATAGATATAGCTACTACTCATGTAGGAGACAAAGACTATAAAACAGTTTTACAAGAAAAATTACAAGAACATGGAAATATAAAAATCACTTATACTATAATAAACGAAATGGGACCAGATCATGACAAAACTTTTGAAGCAGAAGTAGTAGTAGAAGGTAAAAAATTAGCTACAGGCAAAGGAAAAAGTAAAAAACAAGCAGAAATGGAAGCAGCAAAAAAAGCATTAAAACAATTATCATAATATGCTACAAAGTGGTTAGGAGGAATGCAATGAAACAAAAATATATAATACCCATATTTGTGCCACATTTAGGATGTCCAAATGATTGTATATTTTGCAATCAAAAATCTATTAGTGGGCAAAAGAAAGAAATGACAAAAGAAGAAGTTAAAAAAATTATAGAAGAATTTTTAAAAGAGATAGAAGACAAAGAAGGAGATAAGGAAATAGCATTTTTTGGAGGCAGTTTTACAGCAATAGAAGAAAAAAAACAAGAAGAACTGCTTTCAGTAGCATATGAATATATTCAAAAAGGGGAAGTAAACAGTATCAGAATTTCAACAAGACCAGATTGCATTAACAGGACAATTTTAAAAAGATTGAAGCAATATAGAGTAAAGACAATTGAATTAGGTGTACAATCAGCAAATGATTATATTTTAAAAAGAGCAGGAAGAGGACACACTTTTGAAGATGTAAAAAAAGCATCAAAATTAATTAGACGATACGGATTTACATTAGGACATCAAATGATGATAGGATTACCAGAAAGTACAAGAATAGATGACATTAATACAGCTAGACAGTTAATTAAATTAAGACCTAAAATGGTAAGAATTTACCCAGTATTAGTAATTAAAGGAACTAAGTTAGAAAAGGAATTAAATGAAGGAAAATACCAGCCTTTAACAGTTGTACAAGCAGTTGAAACATGTAAAGAACTAGTTAGAATGTTTGATAGGAAGAATATAGATATAATTAGAGTGGGTCTTCAAAATACAGATGAAATATCAGATCCAAATTATGAAAAAAGTGAAGTAGTTGCAGGTCCATTTCACCCAGCATTTAGACAATTAGTAGAATCTAGCATGTGGTATGATGCAATACTGAATAAAATAAAAAAATTGAATGCCAAAGTGAAAGAAGTAGAAGTTACTATTAATCCAATTGATGTGAATAATGTAATAGGACACAAAAAAGAAAATGTACAGAAATTAAAAGATATTTATGATGTAGATTTAATTATTAAACAAGATGAAGCAATTAAACAAGGAAAATCTAAAATTGAAGTTATAAAAACATATAATGATTTTTTAGATGAATAATAAGGGAGGATTCCTATTTTGGAATACTCTCTTTGTTTTTATGGTTAAAGTATCTAAAAATAGCACATACTACCAATAGGTGAGATTATGATATTAGAGGAAAAAAATAAGATAAAACAATTTTTACAAGAGGCTTTAGGAACAATTTTAGGAGCTGTAACAATGGCAATAGGAACATCATTATTTTTACTACCAAATCAATTATCTACAGGAGGGTTTTCAGGAATTGCAACAATTTTATATTATTTTTTGAATATTCCAATGGGAGCAACAATTTTAGCATTAAATATACCATTATTCATAATTGCAATATATAAATTAGGAAAAAGTTTTTGTGCAAAATCGATATTAGGGACTACAACTTTTTCTATCGCAATTGATATATTAGATAAACTATCTCCATTAACGCAAGACAGACTATTAGCTTGTATTTACGGAGGTATTATTATTGGATTAGGAACATCAATTATCTTAAAAAGCAATTCATCAACAGGTGGGTCAGACTTACTTAGTTTTATAGTCAGGACATATAAGCCAAGCATTAGAATGAGTAGAATGATAACTATAATAGATACAATTATAGTAACTTTAAACATGATATTTTTCAGGGAAATTGAAATTGGACTATATTCAGCAATTGCCATTTACCTAATGGGAAAAATGATAGACATAGTATTTGAAGGAATATATTTTACTAAATTACTTATTATTGTATCTAATAAAAATGAAGAAATAGCAAAAAAAGTGGGAGAAAAGATACAAAGAGGAGCAACTGGACTTTTTGGAAAAGGTATGTATACACAAGAAAACAAATTAATATTAATGTGTGCAGCTTCAAGAGGAGATATTGCCAGAATTAAAATAATTGCAAGAAAAATTGACCCAAGTAGTTTTATCATTATTGCAAATGCAAGAGAAGTTGTTGGGCAGGGATTTAAAAGGGAATAAACTCTTCCCAAATATAAAAAAATGTAGTATAATTACGAAAGAGGAGAAAAAATAAAATGAAAGAGCAAGAATATATACTAAAAAAACCACCATGTTTTGAACTAAAAGATACCTTTACATGTGGACAATGTTTTCGTTGGCAAGAAAATGATGATAAAAGTTATACAGGTATTGTTAGACAAAATGTTATTAATATTAAAGAACAAGAAAATTCTTACTACATTAAAGCAATAGGAAATGAAAACATTGAAACTTTAGTGTATGAATATTTTGATTTAGAAAGAGATTATGAAGGATTGCAAAAGCAGTTATCACAAATTGATCAAAATATGAAAACAAGTATACAATACGGAAAAGGAATTAGATTATTAAACCAAGAACTATGGGAAACTATTTTGTCATTTATTATATCAGCAAATAATAACATCCCAAGGATTCAAAAAATTATTCAGAGAATATCACAAGCATATGGGAAAGAAATACAATTTGAAGGAAAATCATATTATACATTTCCATTACCAGAAGATTTAAAAGATGCAACAATCCAAGATTTTAGAGATTTAGGTTTGGGATTTAGAGATCAAAGAGTATATGAAACAACACAAATGATTTTACAAAAAAAAGTAGATTTACAAAAGTTACATCAAAATCCAAATACAAAAGAAGTAAGAGAAACATTACTAACATTATCAGGAGTTGGACCAAAAGTAGCAGATTGTATACTACTATTTTCAACTCTAAAAAGATTAGAGGTATTTCCAATTGATGTATGGGTACAAAGAGTGATGAATGAACTATATTTGCATGAACCAGAAAATAAAATAAGTAAAACAAAAATACAAGAAATTGCACAACAAAAATTTGGAAACTTAGCAGGTCTAGCACAGCAATATTTATTCTATTGGCGAAGGGGATAGATGTTCGTTTATATCCATTTGTGTCCATTTGGGGACGGTCCTTTTTTGGACATTTGTCTCAAATGTCCAAAAAAGGACCGTCCCCAAATGGACACAATGCACAAGAAAGGAGTAAACATGGCTTTAAAAATAATTTATGGCAAATCAGGTAGTGGAAAAAGTGAATATTGTTATAAACAAATTGCAAATGATATTGAAAAAGGGAAAAACATATTTTTAATAACTCCAGAACAATTCTCATATAATGCAGAAAAAAGATTGATGGAAGTAATTGATAAAAAGGCAATTACACAGGCAGAAGTATTGCATCTAAGCAGAATGGCAAAAAGAGTTATAAAAGAGTTAGGAATCTCAGGTAAACGAATTACTAAAACTGGAAAAGCAATGCTAATTAGTGATATATTAACAAAAAATAAAAAGGAACTTACCTATTTATCAAAATCAGAAGAAAACATAGAATTAGCTATATCATGTATTACAGAATTTAAAAAACATGGTATTACAATGCAAATGTTAAAACAACAAATTGAAAAAACAGAAAATATATATTTAAAAACAAAATTAGAAGACATTTATATAATATATGAAAAATATAACGATAAAATTAGCAAAGCATATATAGATGAAGCAGATGAATTAACAATCTTAGCACAAAATGTTGAAAAGATAGAATGGTTAAAAAATAGCATAATTTATATAGACGAATTTGCAGGATTTACAGTGCCAGAATATAATGTTATTCAAGAATTGATGAAATATTGTGAACAAATAAATATCACTATTACATCTGATGCATTAGAAGAAGCAAAAAAGACAGATACAGATGTATTTTATGAAAATAAAATTACTATTAAAAAATTAGTAAGAATTGCTAAAGAAAATAGTATAGATATAGAAAAACCTATTTATTTAGAAAAACCTTTACGTTTTCAAAACGAAGAATTAAAGCACATTGAAGCACAAATTTTTCAGACAAACCCCATAAAATGGGAACAAACTGTGGAAAATACTCACATATTTTTAGCCAAAAATCAATATACTGAAATAGAAAATACAGCAATAAAAATCACAAAATTAATTAAAGAAAAAGGTTTAAGATATCGTGATATTGCTATTATTACAAAAAACATACAAAATTATAGTAATCTAACAAAAGTTATATTTGATAAATATGACATTCCAATTTTTATTGATGAAAAACGTGAACTTAATCAAAATGTCATTATTCAATATATATTATCTATATTAGATATTTTAAGAAAAAATTATAGCAAAGAATCAATATTTCAGTACATAAAAATGGGATTTACAAATATTGAACAAGAAGATATATTTAAACTTGAAAATTATTGTACAAAATGGGGAATTAAGCAAAATAAATTTAAGTCAGATTTTACTTACGAAATGAAGGACAAGAAAGAGCAAGTATCTTATTTAAATGAACTAAGAAAACAAATTATAGAACCACTAGAAGATTTAAAGCAAACTGTAAAACAACAAAGAACAGCTAAAGGTATAACAATAGCTTTATATGATTTTTTACAAAAGCAAGATATTGAAAAACAAATTATAAAAAAAATCAACTATTTAACGGAAATAGGCAGAATAGAATTAGCTCAAGAATATAAAGAAAGTTATGAAATTATAATTAATCTATTTGATGAAATTATAGATATATTTGGAACAGATGCTATAAATATTGAACAATACGAAAACTTGTTAAGGCAAGGGCTAAAAACAAGTGAACTTGCAAAAATACCAGCAACACAGGATCAAGTTATTATGGGAGATGTTGATAGGTCAAGAAGTCACAAAGTAGAAGCAGTGTTTATAATAGGCTTAAATGATGGAGTCTATCCAAATGTAAATAAAAGTGAGGGCTTTTTAGGTGATGAAGAAAGAAATGAACTAAAAGCACATGGAATAGAATTAGCAAAAGGGACATTAGAAAATTTATATGATGATAATTTTAATATATATAAAGCATTTACTACAGCACAAAAAGAAATTTATTTGTCGTATAGTTCATCAAATACAGATGGAACAGCACTAAGACCATCTGTTTATATTACAAAAATAAAGAAAATATTTCCCAAGTTACAAGAGCAAAGCGATGTAATACAAAACAATTATAATATAACAAATCAAAAAGCAACATATGAAATTCTAATTGAGAAATTGGCAAAAGCCCAAAAGACAGGTGAATTAGAAATAAAATGGAAAGAAGTATATCAATACTTTAAAAATCAAAATGAGTGGAAACAAAAATTAGAAAAAGATATACAAGCAATAAATTATACAAATCTACCAAAAAACATACATATTGAAACCATAAAAAAGTTATATGGAAACCAATTGACAACAAGTGTCTCAAGGCTCGAAAAATACAAAAGTTGCCCATTTTCATATTTTTTGCAATATGGATTAAATTTAAAGCAAAAAGAAGAATTAAAAATTCAAAGTTTTGATACAGGTTCATTTATGCATGAAGTTATAGATATGTTTTTTGAGCAAGTTAAAGAACAAAACCAAGACCTTCCTAATTTATTAGTTCAAGAACAAGATATTCAAAAAATAGTAAAAGACATAATTGAAACAAAATTGAACTATGAAAAATATAAATTTACAGCAACAGTAAAATATAAAATATTGATACAAAGACTAGAAAGAATGATAACAAAAGCATTAAAATATATTATAGAAAGTTTAGTATATAGTGATTTTAATATAGAAGGTACAGAAATTGAATTTGGAAAAGGTAAAGAGTATAAACCAATCGTATTAGATTTAGAAAATGGAAAAAAGATAGAGATTACAGGAAAAATAGACAGAATAGATATTGCTAAAACAAAAGAAGGGAATTATTTAAGAATTATAGACTACAAGTCTTCAGCCAAAAATGTAGATTTAAATGAAGTTTATGCAGGCTTACAGATTCAATTATTAACATATTTAGATGCTATATGCCAAGAAAAAGATTTATTGCCAGCAGGTATTTTATATTTTGGATTAATAGAGCAAATGATATCAGCTAACAAAAATATAACAGAAGAGCAGATTGAAGAGGAAATTAGAAAGAATTTTAAAATGAAAGGTCTTATTCTAGCAGATATTAAAGTTGTAAAAATGCAAGACAAAAATTTAGAGAATGGTACTTCTAAAATTATTCCAGCAGGAATCACAACTTCAGGAGCTATAAATAAAAGAGATACAAATGGAATAAACAAAGAAGAATTTGAAATTTTACAAAAATATATTGGAAACGTTATAAAACAAATAGGAAAAGAGATATTGCAAGGTAAAATTGAATTAAAACCATATAATCATAAAGGGAAAACACCATGCAAATATTGTGAATACCATGCAATATGTGGATTTGACGCAAAAAACAATTCAAATAAATATCAATATATAGGAAATTTAACAAAAGATGAAGTTATTCAAAAAATGAAAGAGGAGGATATATGAATTTATCAAACGAAGTAGTGACACATGTTAAATCAAAAAATACGGAATATATACAATTTAAAAAGTTATTAGAATACCAAGATATTATTACACATGCATTTTCTGTAGGAAAACAGGTAGATTTTAGAACACTTAAGAGAACAAATTATGATAAAGCGGTTCAAGATTACGAAAATTTATGTACAAGCTTAAATTTAGACAAAAATAATATAATAAAACCAAATCAAGTACACAAAGATAAAATAGAAATTGTAAAAGAAAAAACATATCAAGGAAAACCAGATATATATTTAGAGCAATATTCAAATGTAGATGGATTAATAACACAAAAAGAAAATTTAATTTTATCTACTACAAGTGCAGACTGTATATTAATGTTATTTTTTGATCCAGTTACTAGAACTATTGCTAATATCCATTCTGGTTGGAAAGGAACATACCAACAAATTGGAGTAAAAACTGTTCAAAAATTGCAAAAAGAATTTGGAGTAAAACCAGAAAATTTAATATGTTGTATGTGCCCAAGTATACGAAAATGCCATTTTGAAGTTGAAAAAGATGTAAAAGATATGTTTGCTGAAAGATTTAGGGAGGAAATAGATTTAAGTAGAATTATCGAAAGGAAAGAAGGAACAGAAGAAAAATGGAATATAGATACAGTTTTGCTAAACACAATATTATTACAAAAACAAGGATTGAAACCAGAAAATATTATAGATAGCAAAATTTGCACAGTATGTAACTCTCAAATATTACATTCATATCGTGCAGAAAAACAAGGATTTGGATTGGAAACAGCGATTATTGCATTAAAAGGAAAGGAACGAAGTTAAAAATGTACCAAACATGGGAAGAATTAGAGAAATCAATTGAAAATTGCCAAAAATGTAAGCTATGGAAAACGAGACAAAATATAGTTTTTGGTGTTGGAAATAAGAAAGCAAAAATAATGTTTATAGGAGAAGGACCAGGTGCAGACGAAGATATGCAAGGAGAACCGTTTGTAGGACGAGCAGGAAAACTTATGAACATGGCATTTGACATGGTAGGTATCAAAAGGGAAGAAGTATATATTGCCAATATAGTAAAATGTAGACCACCAGGAAACAGAAATCCAGAAGATGATGAAAGTTATGCTTGTATGGATTATTTAAGAAATCAAGTACTTTTAATAAAGCCAGAGATTATTGTATTATTAGGTAGTGTTGCATTAAAAAACATTTTAGGAAAAGAATATGGTATCACATCAAGTAGAGGTAAATGGATAGAAAGAAAAGGAATAAAATATATGCCAACATGGCATCCAGCAGCATTGTTGCGAGATGAAAGTAAAAAAGTAGATTTTATTAAAGATTTAATGGAAGTAATAAAGGAAGATAAATAGAAAGGAAAAAATTAAATGGATAAAAAAATAAATTATTGCCTTAATTGCAAAACAAAGCCGTGTTCTAATAAGGGATGTCCATTAGGAAATGATATACCAACTTTTATTAAAGCAGTAAAGGAAGATAATATAGAAGAAGCATATAGAATAATATCTAAAACTAGTGTTTTACCAGGAATTTGTGGTAGAATATGTCCACATCAAAAACAATGTCAAGGTAGTTGTATTAGAGGAATAAAAGGAGAGCCAGTTAGCATTGGAGAAATAGAAGCATATGTATTCGATAATGCAATGAAAAAAGGATTATCCTTAAAAAAAATTTATGAAAAAGAACCAAAAGTACAGTTAAAAGACAAAAAAGTAGCAGTTATTGGTGGAGGACCAGCAGGATTAACTTGTGCAGCTTTTTTAGCAAAAGAAGATGTAAAAGTAACAATTTATGAAAAATATTCATATTTGGGAGGAATATTAGTACATGGAATTCCTGATTTTAGATTATCAAAAGAAATTGTCAAAAAAACAATTGATAATATTTTGGATTTAGGAATTCAAGTAGAATATGGAAAACAACTTGGCAAAGAGATTCAATTAGAAGAGTTGAAAAAACAATATGATGCTATTTTCCTAGCGGTAGGAGCTAATAAGTCTTCAAAAATGAATGTAATAGGAGAAAATTTACAAGGAGTATATGGAGGAAATGAGTTACTAGAAGAAAATAAACATCCAAATTACAATGGAAAAATAGTTGGAGTTGTTGGCGGTGGAAATGTAGCTATGGATTGTGCAAGAACTATCAAAAGGAAAGGTGCAAAAGAGGTAAAAGTTATTTATAGAAGAGCAGAAGAACAAATGCCAGCAGAAAGAAAGGAAATAGAGGATGCAAAAAAAGAGGGTATAGAATTTCTTTTCCAAAATAATATTGCTAGAATTATAGGAGATACACATGTAGAAAAAGTAGAATTAATAAAAACTAAGTTAGTAAAAAAAGAGGGAGAAACACGAGAAATACCTATAAATATAGAAAATAGTAATTATGAGATTGATATAGATTATATTATTATGGCATTAGGTGGAACAGTATCTGAAGAAATAATAAATCTTCCATTAGAGCATAATAAATGGGGAAATATTATTGTAGACGAAAATTATCAAACATCAGATAAAAAAATATATGCAGGAGGAGATTTAGCAGGAATGAAGGGAACCGTCGCATGGGCTGCAAGATCTGGAAGAGAAGCTGCTAAAAAAATATTAGAAAATTTATAAGTAAAAGAGGGTGTCCTAAAATAGGAACCCGAAAGCAAAAATTCCAGTGAGAAATCGCTGGAATTTTTGTGTATAAAATT
>CANQJY010000018.1 GCA_947624365.1 uncultured Clostridia bacterium | reverse complement strand
TTCTGGAAAAAGGACATTGCAATTTTTTATCAATTCTATTTTGCAAATTTTTATCAATTTTACTTGACAATTTACACTAAAGAATCAAATTCATTCAAATTTTTACGTTTATATATTCTTCTTTCCACTTCTTCTTTGTCATTGTTAATCATTATTATTTTTTTATCAATATGCTTTAAATATTCTTCATATTTCATATCCCTGTAATCTACAAAAATGGCACAGGACTACTAAACTACAAAGTTTAGTAGTCCTATTCTTTATTATCGTGAAATCCCCCCAAGGCAATGCCTTGAGGGGAACGATTAGAGATAGAAACTATTAAGTTGATTTGATTTCTACTTATTCGGCAGTTCCGTCACCAGTCTGAGGGTCCTTCTTGTCCATGAAAGCATCGAGCATCAGATAGCCCATCATCGGGTTGTTGGAACCTGCCATATTGCCGCCCATCACGGAAGACATAAGCAGTAACTTCATCGCGTTGTCGTCTACGCCGAGCTTATCCTTGAAAAGCATCAACGGAAGCAACTGATTCATCTGGTTGCTGTTCTCGCCAGTCTGACCACACATTGCCGACATAATGGCCAACTTTTCCATATCGAAGTCATCACCCATGCTGATCGAATCACTAAGAGCGATAACCTTCGAGTAGCAGCTGAAGCCCAGAACGTTCTTGATGGGAACCACATTCCTCATTTCGCCAGTTCTCGCAGAAAGAGTCTGAGTCGGCGTCTTGGTAGTCGCAACCTTAGTTACGAAGTAATACTCTCCGGCGTCCTTGATAAGATCGCCTTCGCTGAGCTGGGTAGTGGGCAGAATGAAGATCGGGAGATTTCCAAGCTGCATATCGCCGACATCAGTGATTTCCTTCTTCTTCTTGTCATAGATCCGCCAGCTATCGCCATTCTTAACTGCAACACCCATAAGAGTACTTGCGATGTTTTCGTCCTGATTAGGACCGAACTCCATGTTCATGTTGAAAAGGTTGTTTGCCATAGTAGTATCCTCCTTACTTTTTGTTGTTTTTTTGGTTTCATGTGTTTTCGTAAGTTCTTGCTCACGATCTGCTTCTTCTTCACGAGCATATTCGTCAAAGTTTCTGCTTGCTGCGAATTCAAACTTAAACTCTAAATTAAGTTCAAATTCATCATCATCATCATCACGTTCATCACCAATATTAGGCAAGTTACATGAACCACAATGATCGCCGCATTCATTTGAACAAATAATCTCGCAAGTAGAAATCGGAACAGAGAACTTGAGTATAGGATCTCTCATATCACATTCAATGTCATCTAAATGCAATGCATTGTCAATATCATCGACTTTGTCGCATAAACCCGAAGACTGAATATGGAGCCAATAGCCAGAATCGAACTGGCGACCTACAGGTTACGAATCTGTTGCTCTACCAACTGAGCTATATTGGCACATGACTTTTTAATTGTAACACATTTATATATTTTTTGCAATAAAACACATATTTTTTCCTGAAGTCTTGAAAAAATTTCCAAAAAAGTGTAAAATAGCGCTAAAGTAAAATAAAAGGAGACTAATATGGCATTTGATGGAATTGTAACAAAAGCAATCTGCTATGAATTAAATACCTTAGCTGGTGCTAGAATTGATAAAATATTTCAGCCAAATAAAAACACAATTACAATTGGGATGTATACAAATGGAAACAATTATCTTTTAAACATTTGTATTGATGCACAAAATTATAGAATTCATCTTACTACACACCCTAGCTCTAATCCACAAATAGCACCTAATTTTTGCATGGTATTGCGTAAAAATTTATTGGGTTTACATATAAAAAACATTTTCACTATTGATTTAGAAAGAGTTGTAATAATAGAATTTGAAGGTTTTAATGATGTTGATGATGTTATTTCAAAAAAATTAATTATTGAGTTAATGGGAAGACATAGCAATATAATATTATTGGATGAGCAAAAAATTATTATTGACAGCTTAAGACATATAAAACAAAATAATGAAGATTTCCGTGATATTTTACCACATACAAGATATACTTTTCCGCAAACTCAAAAATCTAATTTTTTAGAAATATTATCTTTTGAAGATTTTTATTCTAAACTTTGTAAATCTATTGAAAATACTGGAGATAATATAGATATATCATCACTAATTTCTTCTAATTTTAATGGCATTAGCAAAAATTTTATAGAAAACATTATTTATGACTTAAATAAACCTCTAATCTGTAATAAGGAAGATTTACAAACTATATCTTTTCAAGAATTTTTGAAACAAATATATATGCAAATCACTAATACTATTTCATTAATCAGCTCATCTTCTATATATTTTAAAACCATTTCAAGGGATAATAAAAAAGATTATTATCTAACAGATAAAATTTCACAACCAAGTGAACCATATCCTCTTAATTTTTATATTGATGATTTTTATTATCAAAAAGAAACTTCTGAGTATTTTAAAAATGAACGAAACAGTTTATTAAAGTATATTTTAAGCATTTTACACAAATATGATAAACGTTTAATTAACATTCAAGAAAAATTGAAAGAATGCGAAAATATGGAAACTTATAGGCTATATGGAGAATTAATCACATCAAATTTATATCAATTTGATGCAAATAAAAAAGAAAATGAAATTACTCTGCTAAATTATTATGATAACACAGAAATAAAAATCCCTTTAGATAGTAGATATAATTTAAATGAAAATGCAAAACGATATTTTAAAAAATATAATAAATTAAAAAATGCTTTAGAAGTTGTAACAAAGCAAAAAGAAGAAACGAATAAAGAGCTAGATTACCTTCAAAGTATAGTATATGAACTTGAAAATGCTATATCTATTTCAGATACTTATGAAATTTTTGATGAAATTTCTGAAAATGATATTTTTCAAAATCTACAAGGTGATAAAAAGCTTAGAAATACTTTCTCTATTAGAAAGTTAAAAAAATCAAAACTAACTAAAAATAAAAATGTATCTTTTAATCCTATTAAATATACCATTGATGGATATACTGTTCTAATTGGTAGAAACAATAAGGAAAATGATTATTTAACATTAAAATATGCTCATAAATTTGATTTATGGTTTCATGTAAAAGATTTTCATGGTAGTCATACTATTTTATGCTTATCAAACAATGATGATATAAATCGTATTTCTGACTCTACACTTGCAAAAGTTGCTAAACTTGCTGTTACACATAGTAAAGCAAAAAATTCTTCTAATGTACCTGTTGATTATTGCCAGGTACGCTATGTAAAAAAGCCTAGTGGTAGTAAACCTGGAATGGTTATTTATACTGATTATAAAACTATTTATATCTAAAAACTGGAGACAAAAATGTCTCCAGTTTTTACCAGAATATCAACAAAGTGAAAAATGTTCCAACAATAATTTCATTTCTCGTCAGATCTTGTGGTAATAATTCAATTTCTTTTTCCTCTTTTTCATTTGTTGTACTAACATTATAATAATCTACATTTTCTAGTTTAAAATACATTTCTAAATCTTGTGTTTGATTAACTTCTAAATTAGAAACATCTATGTATTTGGTTCCCATTAATACGTCTCTTGGTGAATAAAAATCAAATCGCAAATATTTTGCATTTAATGGTGCATCTTCTGGATTGTAAATTGTTCCTTTTATTCTACCATTTACAATTGTTGCTTCTGCTTGATAAATAGATACTTGATTTAAATTATCTTTTCTTCCTAATTTCTGATAACTTGCTTCTAAATTAACATTAATAAGGATATCTGAAAAAATAATAAATGCAATTAATCCTACTGCATATAATATTAATGTTTTCATTCTACTCATATTACATATCTTTCCTTTCCAAAGGCTTAACATACATGTATTATATCACATTTCGTATGCTGTGTCAAAATATGTTGAATAAATATACACTTTATCTACTTTTCTTTGTAAACTTTCTTCTAAGGCTTTTTTGTATATTGCCATTTGAATACTATATTTTTCAAATAATTCTTGTGCATTTTCTACATAATCTGTTTTATAATCTAATAAAATAAGTTTATCATCATTATTTATATAATATAAGTCAATAATTCCTTGAACTAAAATGTCTCCATCTAGGTCTTCTTGATAAATTTCTTTTGCTGGAATTTGCATATAAAATGGTTTTTCTCTTTCAACTAATTTTGCTGTTTTTAGTTCTTGCCAAATTTTTGATTGTGTATAGTTAAGTAACTTTTGAATGTTTATACTTTCTTTTTCTTTTTGTGAAAGTATATGTTTTTCTTCTAACTCATTTATAAACTCTTTTAATTTTTGTATATCATATGTTACATTTATGTCTAAATTTTGCATACAAATATGCATAACTGTTCCTTTTTCTGCTCCTGTTAATTTACGTTCAATATCATTTTGTAAAAATCTTGGCTTGATTAATTTATTCTCCCCTTTTATATCTAAATCTATTTTTTTCTTTTTTATATCACTAACTGACATCTTTGTAGGTAATTGTGTTTCATTTTTGTAAGAATATTGATATTCTATGATATGCTGTATATCTTGTGCCATATTTTTATTTGACTTATATTTTTCTAATCCCAATTGTTCTTCTATATCAATATTTTCTTCTACTTTTTCTCCTTCTTTTAATAAATCTTGTAATTGCTCTTTTTCAATCAAATGATAATCTACTATTTTATTCATTTGTTCTTTATTATATAAATATACTAACCAAATCCACTCAAAATATGATTTACATTTTTTAAGCAAAATTGGATTAATTTTTCCATTTTCTTTATTATATATTGTCACTTGTTTTTGTAATTCTTCTATTTTTTCCATAACTGTTTTTCCTGCCAATGTAATATATATTTTCTCTTTTGCTCTTGTTAAAGCAACATATAAAATACGCATTTCTTCTGCAAGATTTTCAATTTCAATTTTATTTTTAACTGCTTGTCTTGCTAAAGTATCATATCTAATTTGCATTTGATAATCAATATATTTTGCACCAATCCCATATTTTTGATGTAACAATACATTATCTTTACGAATATCTTGTTTATTAAATTGTTTATTTGAATTTGCTAAAAATACAACAGGGAATTCTAATCCTTTACTTTTATGTATGCTCATAATGCGTATAACATCATCATTTTCTCCTATTATTTTTGCTGCTCCCATATCTCCACTTGATAAGCGTAGCCTTTCAATAAAATTAATAAAATTGTACAATCCTTTAAAACTAGCTGATTCATACTGTTTTGCTCTTTCAAATAAGATTTTTAAATTTGCTTGTCTTTGTAATCCGTTTTGCATTAACCCCACATAGTTGTAATATCCAGTATCAATATATATTTTCCAAATTAATTCATCTAGTGCAAGATATTCTTGTTCTTTTCTCCATTTATCTAATTTGTTTAAAAATCCTTGTATTTTATTTTTTAGACCCTCTTCCACATTGATTTTTGCTTTTTGCATACACTCATAAAAATTATCGTATTTGTCACTTAATCTAATATTTACTAAGTCATCATCCGTAAATCCCCCAATAGGAGAACGCAATACGGTTACCAGTGGAATATCTTGTATAGGATTATCAATAATTTTTAATAAATTCATAATTGTTTCAATTTCTATTGTGTCTAAATATTCTTGCGTGCTGTCTGAAAAAACAGGTAAATTCTTTTTTATTAGTTCTTGTTCATAAATACTAGCCTTATCTTTTGTAGATCGAAGCAAAATCACAATATCCTTAGGGTTTATATTTCTGAATGTTTCTTTTTTTCTATCATATACTTGGTAATTTGATTGTATTAATTTTTCAATTTTATTTGCAATATATTTAGCTTCAATATTAATATCTTCTAAAAATTCTTGTTCTACATCATCATTAATATCTTCATCAGTATTTATTTCAGTAATTGCGTTGTTTCCACCTTCTGTTTGTATAATATCTATTTCCGTTTTTAGATTTTGCGAATTTTCTTGATAATCTGTTGCACCTAAATTTAAATATTCTTCTTCTGTATAATCAACATCTCCTAAAGTTTGGCTCATTATATTTTCAAAAATAATATTGGTAAAATCTAGTACATTTGCTCTACTCCTGAAATTTTTAAATAGTTGTATTTTTGTACCAGTTTGATTTTTTTCTCCTACTTTTTTATATGTTTTGTATTTTTCTAAAAATAATTCTGGCATTGCTTGTCTAAACTTGTAAATACTTTGTTTAACAT
The DNA here is from genome assembly GCA_947624365.1 of uncultured Clostridia bacterium. GTDB lineage: Bacteria > Bacillota > Clostridia > TANB77 > CAG-508 > CAG-269. The sequence continues at coordinate 8,857 of CANQJY010000018.1, read as the reverse complement.
CACCTACCATAAATATATTGTTTCCCTTAGAAATTGATGTTAAAATACATTCTTGTACTTCGTTACTATCTTGATATTCATCAATAGCAATCTCCTCAAATTTTTCTATATATTTTTTTCTTATTTCTTCATTTTCTAATATTTTTAATGCGAAATGCTCTATGTCTGAAAAGTCTACAATATTACGTTCTCTTTTTGCTTTTGAGAATTCTGTATCAAATTCTAATATTAAATTTTCTAATTTTTTTAATATTGGATACATATAATATATATCCTGACACGCTTGTTTAGAGTCGACATTTAGTATTTTATTTCTTTTTGAATTGAATTTTTCTTTTACTATATCTCTAATTGCTTTTGCATCATCTTTTTCTTTTGATACAAAATTTCTTTTTGAAGGCCAATTTATTAGCTTTGTATTTTGTGAAGTTTTAAAGGCTGTATCCCATGTATTTAAGCTGTTTTTTAATTGTTGCATTTGACTGATATCATTTTCTAATGTTTGCATATATGGCTCTAGTTCTTTGTTATTTGTTAATATCTTTTTTGCATTTTCTAAAATCATAATGTCATCTTCTATTTCATCTTTTAATTCTAACAGTAATTCTTTACCCCAAATTGTTTCTTTAAAATCTTTATCTATAAATTCTTGTTTTTTTAGATTGAATTTTTCTACTGCATCATGTATCCATTTTTTTGGAAATGGATTTGATGAAATATACCCATATATTTTCTTTACTAGATCTTTTAGAGGTGTGTCATCTCTATAACTAGTATATGTATGGATTAAACTTGTAAAATCACTATCTTCGCTTTCATATTTCTGTTCAAAAATTTCTTCTAATACTTCTTCTTTTAAAAGTTCTATTTCAACTGTATCTGCAATTCTAAAATTTGGTGATACATTTTCTAGCTCATAAAAATGATTTTTTACAATTTCAAGACAAAAAGAGTCAATTGTACATATATTTGCCATATTTAATAATGTCATCTGTCTTCCGCAAATGCTCATTTTCTGGATCTTCTTCTAGTTTTTTATATATAGCATCCAATACTCTTTGTCTCATTTCTGCTGCTGCTGCATTTGTAAATGTAACAACTAAAATTTTATGTATATCTACTTTTTCGTCTATAATTTTATGGATAATTCTTTCAACTAAAACTGCTGTTTTTCCACTTCCGTGCTGCAGCAGCTACTAAGATATTGCTATTCTTTTCTGAAATAGCCTGTTTTTGCTCTTCTGTCCAATTTGGCATATACTCTCCTCCTTGCTTGTACATTATATCATTTTTTAGATTATTCTGACAATATCTTGCTTTTATTTTATTTTTCTTTTATAATTAATATACATATGATATATAATAATAAAAGAAAGGAGTTTGTTATGGAAGAGGATTTCAATCAAGAAGTTATTATTGATAAAGATACTGAAAATAAAATTTTTGGTAAAACATTTCTTTGGATGTTCTTAGGTCTTTTGGGTACTGCTATTGTTGCTGCATACACATATTATTCTGGACTATTTATCGATATTATAGGAAATGGATATTTTAGCTTGTTGTTAATTTTAGAACTTGTTGTTGTTCTTGTATTTAGCCTATTATTTAAAAAGCTATCACCTACTGCTGTTGGTATTCTTTACTTTCTATATTCTATGATAAATGGTGTTACTCTTTGTACAGTGTTTGCTGTTTTTGAATTATCTTCAATTGTATATTTATTTGTTGTCTCTAGTTTGATTTTTGCTGTATTAGGATTTATGGGATATAAAACAAATAAAGATTTAAGTAGTTGGAGTTCTTACATTACTGTATTTTTAATTGCAGGCATTATATTAAGTTTAATTAACTTATTTATAATTAAAAGTTCAGGATTTGACTTATTTTTAGATTGGTTTGTACTTGCATTATTTTTTGGTATTACAATTTATGATATTAATAAAATAAAAATGTTACAATCTGACCCAAATTTTGCTAATGAAAAAGTTTATATTTATTGTGCTATGCAATTATACTTAGACTTTATAAATATTTTCTTACGTATTCTTTCTATTTTTGGAAGAGAAAAAGATTAACCATTTTGTCCATTTTGGGACGGTCCTTTTTTGGACATTTGAAACAAATGTCCAAAAAAGGACCGTCCCAAAATGGACACCGTCCCAATTTAACAATTATGAAGCCATAATTTGTTTTATTTCTTCATTTCTTTTTACTTTTTTAGTAGTCGTTTTTATTAATTCTTTATCTGTTACAATTAAGTTTTTCATGTATTTATATGGTGGTAATGTTTTGTTGATTTTTTTGATTTCTTCCCATATAATTTGTTTTATTTCTTCTTCTGTACTGTTTGGATATTTTTCTTTTACTACTTCTTTGTCATATACTGCTTTTACTGATAGTTTCACATCATTTTTGTTATTGTTGATTGGCATTCCATATACTATGCTTTCTTGTACTAGGTCTATTCTATTAATTAAGGTTTCTAATTCCTCTGGAAATACTTTTTTTCCATTTTTTAGTACAATTACATCTTTTTTTCTTCCGGTTATAAATAAATATCCTTCTTTATCGATATATGCCAAATCTCCTGTATAAAACCAACCATCTTTTAATACTCTGTTGGTTTCTTCTTCGTTTTCATAATATCCCAACATGATATTTGGACCTTTTACACGTAGTTCTCCAATTCCTTCTTCATTTTTATCTACAAGGTCAACTTCTATATTCTCCATAGGAATACCAATAGATCCGTATTTTTGTTTTTTATAATTTTCTGATGCTATTACTGGAGATGTTTCTGTTAAACCATATCCTTGTATTAAATAAATTCCTAGTTCATTAATTCCTTGTGCTACTCTTTTATCAAGTGGTGCTCCTCCAGATATTATAAAACGCATATTTCCACCTAACTCATCTAATATACTTTTGAATATTTTTTTACGAATGTCAATATGGAATTTTAATAGAAAATTACTTATTTTTTTTGCAAAATTTACAAGTTTTGTTTTTCCTTGTTTTTCAATACCTTGCTCGATTTTTTTATAAATTGCTTCTACTAATAGCGGTACTCCAAAAAATACAGAAACTTTATATTCCTTTAAATTTTGCGCTATATATCTTAATCCATCTGGAAATGCTGTTTTTATTCCAGCTGATAGCATAACAATCATTCCTGTTGACCCAAATATATGATGTAATGGTAAAAATGCTAAATTGACATCTGTTGGTAAAAGTTCTTCTACTAATAACATTGCATATATATTTGATGCAAGATTATTCTGAGATAGCATTACTGCTTTTGATTTTGATGTAGTTCCTGATGTGAATAATATAATATTCATTTTATAAGAATCTATTTCTGCATTTTGATATTCTGTATTTCCTTCTTCTAAAATTTTTTTACCTTGTTCTAGTAACTCTGGTATTGCTAAATATCCTTCTTGTTTTGTCATACAAATATATTCTGATAAGTATGTTTTATTTCTTTCTTTTATTTGTGTTATCATATCTATATATTTTTCATCAAACACTACAACGTCTGCTTTACTTCTTTCTAAACAACTTTCTAATTCATCAATTTGAAGTTCCTTATCTAATGGTGCAGATATAATACCGCCTAATAAATTTGTTAAATGTGTTAGTACCCATTCATAACGATTACGACCAACAATAGCTACTCTTTTATTTTTTAATCCCAATTCATAAAATTTGCTTCCTAATGAATTAATATCTTGTAAAAATTCTTTATATGTTTTATTCTCATATGTTATTTCATTACCTTGTTTATGCTTTATAATAAATGCTATGTTATCTGCAAATACTTCTACAGAATGATAAATAAGTTCTTTGATATTTTCAAATTCTGTAGCTTCAAAATATCTTTCTCTTCCCATTACATTCTCCTTTATATCTAGTATTTGATACTAGATTATCACATTTGCAATAACGTGTCAAGCAATTGACTTATCGTTCTAAAAATGGTAAAATATGCATGAAAGGTGATAAAAATGAGTAGTAGTATTTTAAATAGAGAAAATGAAATAACTGATTTTCATTTGCCACATTGGAAAGATATTCCTGATATTGATCTATATTTGGATCAAGTAATCTCTTTTTTGGAAAAATATTTATCTAATTATGTGGAAAATGATAATGAAAAAGAAACAAATTGTATTACAAAAACCATGGTTAATAATTATGTTAAACATAAAGTAATTAAACCTCCTATAAATAAAAAATATAATAGAGAACATATTGCATATTTAATTGTTATCTTTATTTTAAAACAAGTTTATAGTATTAATGATATTAAACAATTAATACAATTAGCAATAGAAACTTCTTCTGTTGAGCAAGCATATAATCAATTTTGTTTTGAATTACAAAAATCTCTACTATATACTTTTCAAGGAAAAGCATATAGTAATTCAAAAAACATGTCTCAAGAACGCTATATTTTACGTAATGTAGTACAAACATATGCTAGTAAATTATATGCTTTAAAAATATATTTACATAGAAATTTGACTTAATCTCTAATTTGTTGTATAATATTTGTAATCGCTATATTGGCGATTTTATATATATAAGAGTATGGACTTCTTCCTTTATGTGATACGATTCTCTCCATACTCTAAAAGGGACGCTCGTTTTTTTAAGCGTCCCTTTCCTATTCTTCTTCTACTTCAAATTGACTGTTATATAAATCGGCATAAAAGCCATTTTCATTTAATAGTGCTTCATGTGTTCCTTGTTCAACAATATCTCCATGGTTCATAACTAAAATTAAGTCTGCATTTTTTATTGTAGATAATCTATGTGCAATAATAAAACTTGTTCTACCCTTCATTAAATTATCCATTGCTGCTTGAATTTGTATTTCAGTTCTAGTGTCTATTGAGCTTGTTGCTTCATCTAAAATTAGTATTTTAGGATTTGCTAATATGACTCTAGCTATTGTCATTAATTGTTTTTGTCCAGCAGATATATTACTTGTTTCTTCATTTAATACTGAATTGTAACCATTTGGCAAAGTTTTTATAAAATGATGTACATGTGCCGCTTTTGCTGCTTCAACTATTTCATCATCTGTTGCATCTTCTTTTCCATATTTAATATTTTCTTTAACTGTTCCATCAAATAGCCATGTATCTTGTAATACCATACCAAACATTTTTCTAAGATTTCCTCTTTCAAAATCTTTTACATTATGTCCATCAATTAGTATAGCTCCTTCTTTTACATCATAAAAACGCATTAAAAGTTTTACAATCGTTGTTTTTCCCGCACCAGTTGGTCCGACAATTGCTATTTTTTGTCCTTGATTAATTTGACTGTTAAAATCATTTATAATAATTTGATTGTCATTATATCCAAATTTAACATGGTCAAAAGTAATATTACCTTGTAAAGTTTGTGTGTTAATCTCACCTTTTGCAGTATCTATTTCTTCTGGCTCTTCTAAAAATTCAAATACTCTTTCTGCAGCTGCTATCATTGCTTGTAACATATTAGAAACTTGTGCCATCTGATTTATTGGTTGTGTAAAACGTTTATTATATCCAATAAAACTTTGAATATTTCCTACTGTAATAATTCCATTAATTGCAAAATATCCTCCTACAATTGCAACTGCTACATAACCAATATTTCCAATAAAATTCATAATTGGAAACATTAATCCAGAAAAGAATTGTGATTTCCAAGCAGATTGATATAACTCTTTATTTGCTTTTTCAAAGTTTTTCTCTGCTTTTTCTTCTCCGTTAAATGCTTTTACTATTATTAATCCTGAATACATTTCTTCTACTTGGCCATTTACATGTCCCAAATATTCTTGTTGCTTCTCAAAATATTTTTGTGAATGTTTAACAATTATTCCTACAATTCCACTAGCAATTGGCAAAATAGCAAGTGAAATTAATGTCATTTGCCAATTTATTGAAAACATCATAATTAAAATTCCTATAATTGTACAAATAGATGTGATAATTTGTGTGATGCTTTGGTTTAAATTCATGCTTAAAGTATCAATATCATTTGTAATAATTGATAAAACTTCTCCATTTGTTCTTTTATCAAAATATTTCATTGGCAAATTATTAATTTTATGAGAAATATCTTCACGCATTTGGTAAGTTAATTTTTGTGCAACACCTGTCATTGTAATTCCTTGTATAAAAGAAAATATGCAACTTAAAATATATAATATAAGTAAAGTAAATAAGATTTGACCTATTTTACCAAAGTCAATTCCTGCTCCACCTGATACTTTACTCACAAATCCGTTAAAAACTTCTGTTGTTGCATCTCCCAAAACTCTTGGACCTATAATTTCAAAAATTGTTCCCGCTATGGCAAATAAAATGACAATGACCATTGCTATTTTGTACTTTGACATGTAATTTTTTATTAATTTTTTTACAGTGCCTTTAAAGTCTTTTGCTCTTTCTACTGTTCTCTTTCCTCTTAGTCCTCCCATTGGTCCTGGCATTTTACTCACCTCCTAATTCTTCTTCAGACAATTGTGAAAGTGCAATTTGTCTATATACTTCATTATTTTTTATTAGTTCTTTATGTGTTCCTTTTCCTACTACTTTTCCTTCTTCTAAAACAATAATTTGATCTGCATTTAATATAGTACTAATTCTTTGTGCAACTATTATAATTGTTTTATTTTTAGCATGTTTTTTTAATGCTTCTCTTAATTTACTATCTGTTTTAAAATCTAAAGCAGAAAAGCTGTCGTCAAATATATAAATTTCTGGATCTTTTGCAATTGCTCTTGCAATTGATAAACGTTGTTTTTGTCCTCCTGATACATTGGTACCACCTTGAGAAATTTCTTCTTTATATTGTTTTTCTTTTTCTTCAATAAATTCTGAAGCTTGTGCTACTTTTGCTACTTCTTTCATTACTTCATCTGATAAATTTTCATTTGCATATTTTATATTTGATTCAATTGTTCCTGAAAATAGTATCCCTTTTTGTGGTACAAATCCAATAATATCTCTTAAATCTTTTTGTGCTACATCTTTTATATTTACGCCATCAACTAATATACTACCACCTGTTACATCATAAAATCTTGGTATTAAATTAACAACCGTTGATTTACCACTTCCTGTACTACCAATAATTGCTGTTGTTTTTCCTGGTTCTGCAACAAAATTGATATCTTCTAAAATCTCGGCATCTGCATCTGGATAACGGAATGATACATTTCTAAATTCTACTAATCCTTTTTTGTTTTCATCAAATTGTTTTACATTTTCTTTATCTTTAATACTTGTTTCTGTTTCTATTACTTCATTAATACGTTTTGCTGAAACAGAAGCACGTGGTAACATTATAGATATCATTGAAATCATTAAGAAGCTCATTACAATTTGCATCATGTATTGAATAAATGCCATCATATCTCCTACTTGCAATACACCTTCATCAACACTATGTCCACCATACCAAATAACTAGTATCATTGCAGTATTCATAATAAAAATTAAAAGAGGCATCATTAATGACATTGCACGATTAACAAATACATTTGCCTTTTTCAAATCTTTATTAGCCTTTTCAAATCTATCTTCTTCTCTTTTCTCTTTATTAAATGCTCTGATAACTGGTAAACCTGTTAAAATTTCTCTTGATACTCCATTTAACTTATCAACAAGAGTTTGCAATTTTTTGAATCTTGGCATAACAATAATAAATAATGTAGCAACTACAAATAAAGTTGCAATAATTACAACAGCAATAATCCAAACAAGCACATTATCTGTTGATGTTAGTACTTTTATAAATCCACCTATTGCAATAATTGGTGCATAAACAACAACTCTAAATAGCATTGCTAATAATTGCTGTATTTGCTGAATATCGTTTGTACTACGAGTAATTAGTGAAGCTGTTGAAAATTCTCTTAATTCTTTATTAGAAAAATTAATTACTTTTCTAAATACCTTTTCCCTTAAAGTTTTTCCTAGTTTAGCTGCTACTCTTGCAGATAGTAGCATAACTGTTACAGCTGATATCATAGTAATTAATGATATTCCTAACATTTGTAACCCTGTTTGAAAAATATATCTATTTTGGATATCATCTGTATTAATTTCTAAATCTTGATAAATACTTCTTACTCCTGCTATTCCCGCTTGCTCTTTAATTGATTCTTCTAAATCTTCTGCTTGACTTTTATACTGTTCTAACATTACTAGCATTTGCTCTTGTGAAGTTGTTTCAGGTATATTCATATTATTTATTGCTACAATACCTAAAACAGGTATTAACATTTCGTTAGCTAATTCTTCTCTTTGTTCTTTATCTATATCTTTTAATACATAGACATCTTTTTCTTTATAATTCTCACCTAAAAGTGTTTTTGCTCTTTTTTCCTCATCTTTATTTAAATTTTCTGTTGTTTTTATGTATTTGTCTTGAATTTGCACATTACTATCAGCTGAAGAGAACATATTTATTAATTGCATATGCTTTTCTCCCATTACTTCAGGTACTGCATCTTCTATACCTCCTGACTGTATACCAACATTTACTATTTTTGATGTATACTCAGGTAATGCTAAATCGGTTTGTGATTGTATAACAAGGAAAATAATTATTATTAAAACACTCCAGAAAGATTCTTTTAAATTCTTTAATATCTTTAACATCTTTCTCCTCCTAGTTGATTGTCCAATTGGACATTTTATTAATCGTACATTTTATTATATGTTATATGATATCGTTTGTCAATATTTGGTTTGTGAATTTTTAGTGAACAGAAAAGAGGGTGTCCTAAAATAGGAACCCGAAAGCAAAAATTCCAGTGAGAAATCGCTGGAATTTTTGTGTATAAAAA
>CANQJY010000017.1 GCA_947624365.1 uncultured Clostridia bacterium | reverse complement strand
TAACAACAATAGGTTTTAATCCAAGTGCTAGTGATTTTTTTAATACTTCTCTTGTTTGTGGCATAGCACCTTCAAATGCGTCTACTAGTAGCAAAACTCCATCTACTGTTTTTAATACTCTTTCTACCTCTCCTCCAAAATCTGCGTGTCCTGGTGTATCTACAATATTAATTTTTATATCTTTATACATAACTGATGTATTTTTAGAAAGAATTGTAATTCCTCTTTCTTTTTCCAAATCGTTTGAGTCCATAACTCTTTCTTGTACTTGTTCATTATCTCTAAATACATGACTTTGTTTTAGCATGGCATCAACTAATGTTGTTTTTCCATGGTCTACGTGTGCAATAATAGCAATATTTCTAATTTTTCCGTTGTTCATTTTTTATCTCATTCCTCTTTTCTGTTTTTTCAACGTTCTATATTATACTACTTTTTATTATATTTGTCAAAGTTTGCTAAATCTTTAATAACAGTCATCATTTCTTCTGTTACTTTATCTAATACTTCTTTTTCAGGATTTTTTGATTGATATTGTGAATAGTCTAGAATTTTTCCATATCTTATAATAATTTTAGGGAATGGCCTTTTTGTCACTTCAACTCCTACTGGTACTATAGGTTTTCCTGTTCTTAGAGCCATAAATGCTGCTCCATTTTTTACTTTCACTCCCTTTTCTAATCCTCTGGTTGTTCCTTCTGGGAATAGTCCTAATCCCTCTTCATTATTTAATACTTTTAATGATTTTTTCATTGCGTCTAAATCTTGTTTTCCTCTTTTTACAGGAATTACATCAAATAATTCTCCTAATCTTTTTAAAAATGGATTTTTAAATAATTCACTTTTTGCTATAAAATTTATTTTTCTTGGAGCAAATACTACAATTGCTGGAACTTTTATATAATCCATATGGTTTCCACACAAAACAAAAGCTCCATCTTCAGGGATATTTTCTGTTCCTTCTATCTTTGCTCGATAAACAATTTTATATAGTCCTTTTAATGTTCCCCAAATAATTCTTCTTTGTAACTTTCTAAACCATGTATCTCCAGACTTGTCAAATTTCTTTGAACTGGAACTGTTGTTTATATTTTTTTCTTTTTTTTGTTTTTGTATTATTTTGCAAATTTTTTTTACAACTTCTGGGATTTTCATATTAGTACTATCTATGTAAATTGCATCTTCTGCTTGTTTTAGTGGCGATAATTCTCTTTCTGAATCAATTTTATCTCTTGTTTTTACATTTTCTAATACTTCTTCATATGTTAAGTTAATACCTTTTTGTTGATTTTGCAAAACTCTCCTTTTCGCTCTTTCTTCTGGTGTTGCATCTAAATAAATTTTTACATCTGCATTTGGAAATACTGTTGTTCCAATATCTCTACCTTCCATAATAACATTTTTGCCTTCTGCAATTTTTCTTTGTAATTGTAACATTTTTTCTCTTACTATTTTTATGGTAGAAACTTCTGAAACAAAATCATTAACTGGTTTTTCTCTTATTTGTGTTGTTACATCTTCACTATTTAAAATTACTTTTTGTTCTTCTCCCTCATTTTTAAATTCAATTTGTATATTTTCTAATAACTTTTCTATTTTTTCTGTTTCGTTTATTTTTATATTTTGTTTTAACATTGCCAAAGTAACACTTCTAAAGGTTGCTCCTGTATCAATATTTATTAAATTCATTTTTTTTCCTACTAAATTTGTAATTGTCCCTTTTCCGCTTCCTGCTGGTCCATCAATTGCAACTATAAATGACATTCTATTTCCCTCTTTCTATTCATTTTCTTTATCATCTTGTGGTACATAAATGTTTTTTACAACAATCTGCAAATCTACTATATTCATTGAAGTTAAATTTTCAATTTCTTTTGTTGCTTTTTCTTTAAAATCTGTTATTTCCTTGATTACATTTACACCATACGTAACAGTTACTTCCATATATAAACTAGCACCTTCTCCAAAATTGGATACTCGTACTTTTTGAATTTTATGTATTCCTTGTGTTTTATTAGCTAGATATTCTAATATTTGCCTAAATACTGTATCTGATATTGTAAAATTACCTAGATAACTAAATGTTGGTCTTATAATTGATTTCTCCGAAATATATGGTTTTTGCCCTTTGCCTTTACTTTTAAAAATCTGCAATGGATCTAATAAATATCCTGAAAAATCCTTTTTTATTTCAAATGTTGGAACTGGAATAACATGTTTTCCTTCTGTTACTCTAATTCTTCTTGCCATTTCCATTTCTTGTTTTGTTGCAACTTGTTCAATATATATAATTTCTTGAATTTCTGGAAGTCCTAAATTATATGCTATTTTCTTTACCATTTCATCTGAAGTTCCTAAGATTAGTATTTTATTTGGCTTATATTGTTTTATTGCTTTAACAATTTCCTGCTTTTCTTCTTCTTTATAAAATAGAGCATGTTTTACTGTCTCAATTTTAGTAGAAGCCTTTTTAGCTGATTCTCCGGCAACTACTTCATTATCTTTAATTAATAATCCATCATCTATAATATAGTCTATCTCTTTTTCACTTGCCACCATTTGGGCACGATAACTTTTCCCTGTCCCTGATGGGCCTACAAATGCATATACTTCTATTTTATGTCCAAATATTTCTTTCAATAAGTCCATAATTTTCTCATTCCTTTATCTATAATCTCTATAATTAAGCGTTGGGTAAATATATTCTCTTCCATTTTCAGTAAAGTGTGTAATTGGTACATGATCTTGACTAATTTGTTTTTCTCCACTTAAAAAATATTTATATTTTGTACTATTGGTTATATATCCATTTCCAATTATAACTGGATCATCCCATGTTACATCTACTGCATACCAATTGCCATCTAGTTGTACATAATTCCATTCATGGGTTTCTGTTACTCCTTGTGAGTTTGTTCCTTGTCCCATAACCAACACACATGGAATTTGCAACCCATCTAATAAATATTTAAATGATTCTGCATATCCTTCACATACACATCTATTATTAATTAATGCACCATATATGTTATATATATTATCTTCTGAAACTGTTGTGTCATATTCTATATTATTTACTAAATAATCATGTATCATCTTTATGTCATCATAAATATTTCCTGTTTTATGTGATAAAATTTCATCTTTTTTTTGTTCCACTTGTTTTATAGCCTGTCTGACTTCTTCTTCTGATGTATATTCATCTGAAAAATAGTTTGGTTGTGATCCACTATTAATAAATACTTTATAGGTTTTTCTAGCAAAACTTGTCGTTGTTTCTATATTTAAATATAATTTATTTGCTGAAATATAGAAAACATCTGGATTATCATATAAATAAGTTTCTACTGCTGATTGATAATATTCTCCTAATAATTTGTCTCCACCCTCTGTTGATAGTAAATCTGAAAAACTTGTTCCTAAATCAATTTGAGCTGTTCCTGTTTTCATTTGTTCTCTATTTTGTTCAAGTGCTTGATAGATAATTTTAGAATTATTATCTAATTGTTCATAAAAATATTTATTATTAATTGTATAACCTATATTCATTGAGTTTTGTTTTGTTGGTGTACTTGGAATTTGATTTAATATATCATCATTTGTTGATTCTATTATTTCAGGTGTTGTTATTTTATTTGCATCTTCCATATCGTTAAATAGGGTTTCGTATTTTGAAACAAAATCTTCTACTTTCTCTATTGCATTTCCATTAGTAATTTCTTGATATATTAATATTCCAAAAATAGATAATATAACAACAATTAATATCACAATTATCGTCATAATAAACCTTGCAAATATACTTTTCATATTCATCTTCCTTTTTGCGTTCGTATAGTATTATTATAGCATTTTTATATTTTTTTGTCTATGTATTACAACAAAAAACAAGCCCAAATTTATTATTACATGGGCTTGTCTTTATTATTTTAAATTATTCTACTCTAAAATCATATGCATTTGCAATATCCGCTGTTGTTGCTGCATCTAATTCTTTTGTTTTACCTACCTCTATTGTTGGTAGTATTCCTTCTAGTCTTGCATATTCTGAACCATCTTGATTTGTAAATACTATTGTAATATCTTCTCCTTGATATTTTTGTGATGAATTATTCTCTACTGCGGCTGTTAATCTTGTAATACCACCTTCTGCTTTTAATTTAATATCTTTAAATGTTAAACCTTTATATGTTTTTGGTTCTGCTAATTTAGAAGACGTATTTTCTTTTACTCCTCCTTCTACTTTTGCATTTTCAGTATTATTTAAATCAATTAAACTTTGTTGTGGTAGTGGTATATCTTCTTGATTTTGTTCTCCTTCTTGTTGTGATACATTAGGATCTTGTCCTTCTTGTTTTGATTGATTATTTCTTACAATTAAACATACTGTGATAACAACTGCTATTAACAAAATAACAATATAGAAAAATGGTGTTTTTGATAATTTTGTTTTTTTAGTTTTAGCACTTTTTTGTTGTTGTGGCATAATAATTTCCTCCTTTGTTTTTTATCTGTATATAATTTATCATTTTTAATTTTATTTGTAAAGAGTTTTTTTATATTTTTTTAATAAAATTTATTAGGCCGTATAAATTTTCCAATTTAGTAAATACTAGTATAAATTTAAGTAAATAAGAAAGGTTTTAGGTCTATGAATATAAAAAGAATGATAAGTAGTTTATTTACTTATATTCCTCAAGAGCAATATAATTTCGTGCTTTTTAGGGATACTACAGGTAATCAATCATCAGAAAATAAGGAATTAAAAAAAGATGATGAAAATAAAACTATCTATCCTTCACTTAGTGTTAATTTAGAATATGTTAAGTCAAAATATAATTCAATGATTAATAGTGATATTATAATCCGTGAATTTACATTAAATGCCCGTGGGAAACAATATTCTGCTTTTCTATTATATATTGATGGTATGATAAATACAGATATAATGAATAAATTTGTTTTAGAGCCTTTAATGCTTAGAAATAAAAGTAATATGTATGATAATGAACAAAATAGAATTATTTCTGAAGCAGTTACAAATAATATTACTGTTAGAAAAGTAAAAAAATTTAATTTAGCTGATTATATTATGAGTTGCTTAATGCCTCAAAATACTGTTGAACAATTCTCAAAGTTTAGCAAAATTTTTAATGATGTAAATTCTGGAAATTGTGCTTTATTTATTGATACATTAAATATTGCTTTTGATATTGAGGTAAAAGGGTTTGAAAAAAGAAGTATTGATAAGCCAGAAAATGAAATTGTTATAAAAGGTGCACATGAAGCATTTGTTGAAAATATTCGTACTAATACATCTTTAATTAGAAGAAGTGTTCATAATGAAAATTTAATTATTGAAAATATTCAAATTGGTGATATTACTAAAACTAATTGTGCTTTATGCTATGTAAAAACTCTTGCCAATTCCGACTTAGTTGCAGAACTTCGTTATCGTTTAAATAATTTAGAAATAGATTCTATGCTATCTAGCGGACAACTAGAGCAAATGATAGTAGATAATAATTTAATCTCTATTCCTCAAGTTATTTCTACTGAAAGACCTGATAAAGCAACAAGCTATTTATTAGATGGCCGTATTGTTTTGCTTGTTAATGGCGCTCCTTATGCTCTAGTTGTACCTGCTGTTTTTACAGATTTTTTATCAACTCCTGATGACAAAAACATGAGAACTAGTTTTTCTAATTTTATTAAGTGGATTCGTATTTTGGCAACTTTTATTAGTTTATTACTACCCGGTCTTTATGTAGCAATTGCTAGTTTTCATCAAGAACTTTTACCTACTGATTTGCTGTATTCAATATTAGCATCACGTGAAACAGTGCCATTTCCAGTTATTTTAGAAATTCTTATATTGGAAATATCATTTGAACTAATTCGTGAGGCTGGTATTAGAGTACCTTCTCCAATTGGCCCAACTATCGGAATTGTTGGTGCACTTATTATTGGACAATCTGCTGTTTCTGCTGGAATTGTTAGTCCTATTTTGATTATTGTTGTTGCTATGACTGGTATTGCTTCCTTTGCTGTTCCTGATTATTCTTTTAGCTTTCACTTAAGAATTTATCGTTTTCTATTTATCTTTTTAGGATATTGTTGTGGATTTTTAGGAATTGGTTTAGGCTTTCTTGCATACCTTGTCGTATTGTGTGATACTAAATCATTTGGCGTATCATTTACTTCTGGTATTTCACCATTGCAAAAGACAGTTGGTCACTCATATTTTTTGCAACCCATCTGGCTAAGAGAATTTCGTGCTAGTTATCTAGATCCAAAAAAGCATAATAAACAAGAAAAAATATCTATGAAATGGAAATATCCATTTTTAAAGGAGGAAGATATACAATGACAGATACTAAAATTACATCAAAAGAGGCTATAATGTTAGTTGTTACTATTTTTGTATCACATACTATTGTAACTTTACCTCAAAATTTATTAAGTAATACCAAATCTGCTACTCTTATAAATTTGTTATATGTAGGAATTATTGCTATTTTACTAGCATATGTTATTTATCGTTTATTAAAAAATTTTGCTTCTTTGGATATTGTTGATATTTCTCAATATTTAGGTG
Organism: uncultured Clostridia bacterium; assembly: GCA_947624365.1. GTDB lineage: Bacteria > Bacillota > Clostridia > TANB77 > CAG-508 > CAG-269. The sequence continues at coordinate 9,192 of CANQJY010000017.1, read as the reverse complement.
GCAATATTTTAAAAAATATTATTGGTGGCATTTTTATTACGTATTTTATTGTAAGTAGTAGTAATTTATTACGTGAATTTTGTGAGGGATTGCATGTAGCTTTTTTCCCAATGACGAGTATTCAATTTGTATTAATACCATTTATACTTGTATTGTTCCTTACAAATTCTTTATCTTTTAGTAGTAATGTAAAAACTATTGCTATTATTTTTCCAATTGTGTTAATTAGTATTGTATTTTTGTTTTTTGGTAATTTTCAAAATTTCTCATTTGAAAGAATGTTTCCAATTTTAGGCAAAGGTTTTTATGATACATTTATAACTGGAATTGGCAATATATTTGCATTTAGTGGAATATCTTGCTTATATTTTATACCACCATATTTAAAAGAGCCTAACAAAATGAAGCAAATCGCTTTAAGCTCTGTAATTATCGGATTACTATATTTCCTTTTTTGCACAGCAACAATACTTTTATTATTTTCATTTTTTGTAGATGTAGATGAAGTTTTGCCTTTATATTCTGCTGCAAGTTATATTGAATTTGGAATATTTTTTCAGAGATTAGAGTCCTTTTTTATGTTGATTTGGATTTTAGAAATTGGTTGCTATTTAATTGTAACAAATCGTTTTTCTATAAGTATTTTTCAAAAGATAACCAATCTAAAATTCCAAAAACCTCTAGCCATGATTTTTCCTTTACTTATATTGGGTATTTCTCTCTTACCTAAAAATTATTCTATTATTCGCTTTTTAGAGTCAAATATCTATTCATATTTTATTATTGCTATTATATTTGTTTTAGGAATTGCTATTTTACTTTTAGCTAATTTAAAGAAAAGGAAAGAAGGTAAAGTAAGATGAAACATTTATTAAAAGTATTTAGTTTTGTTGTTATATTTGTTATATTAACTGTTTCTTTTTCTAGTTCTTATACAAGATTAAATTTGGATAATATTGCTGTTGTTGTTGCAATTGGAATTGATAAAGGAGAAAATAATAAATTGAAAGTTAGTTTTCAGTTTACAAACCCTTCCTCTGTTTCTGAAAGCGGTTCGTCAGAAACAGCTCCTACTATATTAAAATCTGTTACTGCATCTTCTATTAGTTCTGCTATAAATTTGATGAATAGTCATTTAGGTAAAGAACTGACTCTTGCTCATTGTAAATTACTTGTATTTTCTGAAGAGATTGCAAAAGAAGGAATTAGTGATGATATTTATACATTAATGAATGATGCCCAAACTCGTCCTTCATGTAATATAGTTATTAGTAAATGTACTGCTGAATATTATATCGATAATTCTAAACCATTTTTAGAATCTTTGATATCAAAATATTATGAACTATTTATTAGTTCTAATCAATTTACTGGATATACAGCAAATGCAACTCTGGGTAGATTTTTTGATAACATGATTTGCCAATCTTGTGATCCTTATGCCATTTTAGGGGGTATCAATCTACAAATTCCAAGCGATTCAGAAAATAGCTTTTCTAATAAAGAATCAACTGATATGTCTAACTCTTCTAGTTTAACTGGTGAAACTATTTCTGAAAATGTTGGTTTAGCAGTATTTCGTGAAGGTACACTTGTTGGAGAACTAAATGCAATAGAAACATTAGCATTTATGTGTATAAATAATGATATTAAAGGATTTTTAATATCTGTACCAAGCCCACATGTAGAAAATCAAAACATTGATGTGTATCTAACACCGGCAAGAAATAGCAAAATTGATGTTTCTTTTATAAATGGTTCTCCATATATAAAAGTAGATTGTAAATTTTGTGCCCAAATATATTCAATGACAAATGATTCTAATTATTTGGACAATAATGTATTATCACAAATTTCAGAATCTTGTAACCGCTATTTAAAACATGTATTTACAGAATATTTATATAAAACTTCAAAAGAATATAAAAGTGATATCAATGCAATTGGAAAAACATCTTTAAAATTATTTTCAACAATAAGCCAATATGAGAACTATGGTTGGCGAGAACATTATCAAGATAGTTTTTTTGATGTATCTGTAGATGTAAATGTAAAATCATCAACACTATTAAGTGATTCATAGTGTCCATTTGGGGACGGTCCTTTTTTGGACATTTTCAAATGTCCAAAAAAGGACCGTCCCCAAATGGACATGAACAAAGGAGGTTTTTATGCGTTTATTATTTAATTTTGTTTTTATACTGTTTAGTATTATGTTGGGCATTAGAACTATTGCTTATGGTATTTATGAAATTAAACAAAATAAAAATAAAGCCGGCGGTATCGGCTTTATCCTATTTTGTTTGATTGTTATCATCTTCTGTAATATTGCTGTTTGGCTGTAAAGAAAAATCTATTTGTCTTAGTTGCTTATTGGCTGATATAACACGAATTTTAACTTTGTCTCCAATTTTAAAAACTGTGTTAGTTTTTTCTCCAATAAGCCTTTTTCGATTTTCGTCATAAATAAAGTATTCATCTCCCATGTTTTCAAATCGAATTAAACCTTCTACTGTATTTGGTAATTCTACAAATATACCAAATTGTGTGACAGATGATATAATACCTTCATATTCTTCCCCAGTTTTGCCTTCCATATATTCTGCTTTTTTCAAATCTTCACTATCACGTTCTACTTTAGTAGCAACTTTTTCTCGTTCTGAGGATTGATTAGCTCTGTCCTCTGCTTTCTGCAAATATTCTTCTTTCCATTCTTCTGATATATCATAATTATTTTCCAAATATTTTGATATTATTCTATGTATAAATAAATCTGGATATCTTCTAATTGGAGATGTAAAATGGCAATAATATTGACTTCCTATTCCAAAATGTCCTTTATTTTCTGCTTCATATTTAGCTAATTTTAATGTCCTTAAAACCAAATTTGAGACTACTTTTTCTTCTTCTTTATCTTTCACTTCTGCTAATATTTTTGCAAATTCTGTTGGATATACTTTTTCGTTATTTATCTTTATTCTCATTCCAAAATTAAACAAGAATTTATTAAGTTCTTTTACTTTATCAATATCTGGTTCTTCATGTACTCTGTATATAAATGGTGCTTGCAACCAATAAAATTTTTCAGCTATTGTTTCATTTGCTGTTAGCATAAATTGTTCAATAATTTCATTACTGAATGTTGTTTCATATTTACTTATATTTACTACTTTTCCATATGTGTCTAATTCTATTTTACTTTCTGGTATATCTAGATTTAAATATCCTTGTTCTGTCCTTCTATTTTTTAAGATTATTGCTAACTCCGCCATTGTTTCAAAATTTGTTATATATGCCTTATATCTTTTTAATACTTGTTCATCTGATTTATCTAATATTTTTTGAACATCTTTATATGTCATTCTTTCTGTAACATTTATAACACCTTTGTATATATCTGAAGATACTACTTTTCCTTGTGTGTCAATTTCCATTGTACATGATAAAGTAAATCTATCTTCTCCAGCATTTAAGCTACAAATTCCATTAGATAATTCTCGTGGTAGCATAGGAATAACTCTTCCTAACATATATATGCTTGTCCCTCTAATTAAAGCTTCTCTATCTAGCATACTTCCTTCTCTTACATAGTAACTTACATCTGCTATATGCACATCTAATTGATAATTTCCATTTTGCAATTTAATAACTCTTACTGCATCATCTAAATCTTTTGCATCTTCTCCATCTATTGTAAAAATAATGTCATTTCTTAAATCTACACGTCTTGATATTTCTTTTGGATCTATTTTATCTCCATATGCTTTTGCTTCTTCAACTACATTTTCTGGAAATGTTGATGGTAAATTATATTCTTTTATAAGTGATAACATATCAATTCCAGCTTTATTTGGGCCACCTAAAACTTCAATAATTTTTCCTTCTGCCTTTTTATCTTTTTGTGGATATTTAATAATTTTTACAAGTACTTTATGATTATTTCTTGCTTTTCCAAAATTTTTCTTAGATATAAATATATCTGTTCCAAAATTCCTATCATCTGGAACAACAAATCCAAAATTTTTATTGTTTTGAAAAGTTCCAACTATTGTATCTCTTTCGTGGCTGATTATTTTTTTTATTCTTCCCTCTGCTTTTTTTGTTTCATCTTTATTTTCTAATATTTCAATTAGAACTTGATCTCCACTTAAAGCATTTTTGGTATTTTCTTTTGATATATAAATTTCTTCTTCATTTTCTAATTTTACAAATCCAAATCCTTTTTGATTTTTTCTAAAAATACCTTCTTGGTAATTTTTATTTTTTGCCATGATTTTCTCCTTTTAAAAAATATAGGAGCTAAAAAGCTCCTTTTTATGCCATGTATAAAATTCCTAAAACTACTGTTAAAACTACAAATATTATTGCTAGTATTATTGTCCATCTTTTTAGTTTTCCTTCTTTTGTCTTACCTTTGTTTTTTTCATAAAAGTTGTTTGATGATGAGCCTGTAATTGTTGCTGAAGCACCTCCATCATCTTTTGTTTGAAGTAATGCTAAAATTACTACTGCTAATGCCACTATAAAATAGATAACTGTTAAAATTGTTCTTGCGATTTCCATTTACTTTTCTTCCTTTCTAGCTTCCTTTTATTTTACTTGTGTTATTCTATCATATATTTTTAAAAATTGCAAGCTTTAATACATTCCTTCCATTCCAGCACCCATTCCATGGCTTTCATCATGACATGATTTTTCTTCTGGTACATCTGTTACTATGCTTTCTGTTGTTAATACCATTGAACTAATTGATGCCGCATTTTGAAGGGCACTTCTTGTTACTTTTGTAGGATCTACAATTCCAGCTTTTTTCATATCAACATATACTTCTTTACTTGCATCAAATCCTGTTCCTACTGGTGATTGTTTTATTTTTTCTATAATTACAGCTGGCTCCAAACCTGCATTAATTGCAATTTGTTTTGCTGGTTCTTCTAATGCTTTTAGTACAATTTTTGCACCTAGTTTTTCTCCACCTTCTAGTTTTTCTATACTTTTTTCTACTTTTGAAATAACATTTATTAGTGCTGTTCCTCCACCACTAACTATTCCTTCTTCAACAGCTGCTTTTGTAGCAGATAATGCATCTTCTATTCTTAATTTCTTTTCTTTCATTTCTACTTCTGTTGCAGCTCCAACTTCTATAACAGCTACACCACCTGAAAGTTTAGCTAGTCTTTCTTGTAATCCTTCTTTATCATAGCTACTTGTTGTTTCTTCTATTTGTGTTTTTATTTGTTTAATTCTGCTTGCTATTTTGTCTTTATCTCCTACGCCATCTACAATAATAGTATTTTCTTTTTGTACTTTTACTTGTTTTGCTCTACCTAATTGTTCTATTGTTACATCTTTTAATTCTAATCCTAAATCAGATGTAATTACTTCTCCTCCTGTTAAGATTGAAATATCTTCAAGCATTGCTTTTCTTTTATCTCCAAATCCTGGTGCTTTTACTGCTACAACATTTAAAACCCCTCTCAATTTGTTTAATACCAATGTAGATAATGCTTCTCCTTCAATATCATCACAAATAATTACTAATTTACCTGATTGTTGCATTAATGCTTCTAATAGTGGTAGAATTTCTTGAATATTACTTATTTTTTTATCTGTTATTAATATATATGGATTTTCAAATACTGCTTCCATTTTATCTGTATCTGTTACCATATATGGTGATACATATCCTTTGTCAAATTGCATTCCTTCTACAACATTTAATTCTGTATTAGATGTTTTTGATTCTTCTATTGTTATAACACCATCTTTTGATACTTTTTCCATTGCTTCTGCAATTAAGTCACCTATTTCACTACTATTTGCTGATATACTTGCTACTCTTGCAATATCTTCTTTTCCATTTACATCTGAACTAATTTCTTTTAATCCTTCTACTGCAACATTAACAGCTTTGTCTATACCTCTTTTCATTGCCATTGGATCAGCTCCTGCTGCAACATTTTTTACACCTTCTTTAATCATACTTTGTGCTAAAACAGTTGCTGTTGTTGTTCCATCACCTGCAACATCATTTGTTTTTTCAGATACTTCTTTTACAATTCTAGCTCCCATGTTTTCATATTTGTCTTCTAACTCAATTTCTTTTGCTATTGTTACACCATCATTTGTAATTAATGGTGAGCCAAAACTTTTGTCTAATACTACATTCCTTCCTTTTGGTCCTAATGTTACTTTTACAGTATCTGCTAATTTGTTTACACCTTCTAATAATGCTTTTCTAGCATCCTCTCCGAATTTAATTTGTTTTGCCATTTTATATCCTTCCTTTCTATTATTCTACTATTGCTAATATATCTTCTTGCTTTACTATGATGTATTCTTCTCCTTCATATTTAACTTCTGTACCAGCATATTTACTTGCAATCACATTGTCTCCTTTTTTGACATACATTTCTTGTAATTTACCATCTACCTTTTCGCCTGGTCCTACTTCAATTACTTCTGCAATTTGTGGTTTTTCTTGTGCTGAGCTTGCTAAAATAATTCCACTTTTTGTTGTTTCTTCACTTTCTTTCATTTTGATAAGAACTCTACTTCCTAATGGTCTAATCATTTTTATTACCTCCTTGTTTTTTTCGTGCTATTTGTTTTTAGCACTCTGTTTGTTTGACTGCTAATAATTTATACCCTATTAATAAAATTGTCAATACCTTTTTTGTATTTTTCACAGAAAATTCACAATTTATTATATTCATTGCTTTAAATAATATGTTTAAAAAAAGAAAATACTTAGACAAGCTTGGTATTTTCTTTTAATTATATTTATTTTTTTCTTTTTTTTGCTGCTTCAACTAATCCTACAAAAACAGGTGCTGGTTTATTTGGTCTTGATTTTAATTCTGGATGGAATTGTCCTCCAATGAAATAAGGATGTGTGTTTTGATTAATTTCAACAATTTCTACTAAACTGCCATCTGGAGAAGTTCCTGAACATATTAAACCTGCTTTTTCTAATTGTTCTTTATATGAATTATTATATTCAAAACGATGTCTATGTCTTTCTGCAATTTCTTCTTTATCATATAATTTATGTGCTAGTGTATTTGGTTTTAAAACACATGGATAACTTCCTAAACGCATTGTTCCACCTTTTTTTCTAATTGCTTTTTGCTCTTCCATAATATGAATTACTGGATTTTGTGTTGTTTTACTAAATTCTGCTGAATTAGCATCTTCTAATCCTAATACATGTCTTGCATATTCTACTACAGCCATTTGCATACCTAAACAAATTCCTAAAAATGGTACTTTATTTTCTCTTGCATATTTAATTGTTTCAATCATACCTTCAATGCCTCTTTCTCCAAAGCCTCCTGGTACGATTATTCCATCTAAGTGACTTAATTTTTCTTTTACTGTGTCTGATGTTATTGTTTCTGAATCAATTAATTCTACTTTTGTTGTTACTTCATTTGCAAATCCTGCATGATGAATACTTTCGATTACAGAAAGATATGAATCTTCTAATTTTACATACTTTCCAACAATTCCAATAGTTACATGTTTTTCTTTATCTGTTTTTCTAATAATGTCTATCATTTCTTCCCATTTTTGATTATCTGGTACATAATTTTCTAATTTTAAATGATTACATACTTCTCTTGCTAATCCTTCTTCTTCTAACATTAGTGGTACTGCATAAAGGCAATCTGCTGTTTTATTTTGTATAACACTAGTTTTTCTAACATTACAAAATAGTGATAGTTTTTCTCTAATATTATCTGGTATATCTCTTTCTGTTCTACATACAAGTATATCTGGTTTAATTCCTAAACTTTGTAATTCTTTTACTGAATGTTGTGTTGGTTTTGATTTTATTTCATTTGATCCAAATATATATGGTAGTAATGTTACATGTATATATATTACGTCTTCAGGATTTTTTTCAAGGCCCACTTGTCTAATTGCTTCTATAATAGATAAACCTTCAATATCTCCTACTGTTCCGCCGATTTCTGTAATTACAATTTCTGTTTCAGTTTCTTCAAATCCATATATTTTTTCTTTTATTTCATTTGTAATATGTGGGATTACTTGTACTGTTTTTCCTAAATAATCTCCTCTTCTTTCTTTGTCTAAAACATTTGAGTATATTTGCCCCATTGTAATACTTGAATTTTTAGTTAAGTTTTCATTTATAAATCTTTCATAATGACCTAAATCTAAGTCTGTTTCAGCTCCATCATCTGTCACAAAAACTTCCCCGTGTTCATATGGGTTCATAGTTCCTGGATCTATATTGATATATGGGTCAAATTTTTGAATTGTTACTTTATATCCTCTATTTTTTAATAATCTTCCTAGTGATGCTGCTGTAATTCCTTTTCCTAATCCTGATACAACTCCTCCTGTGATAAATATGTATTTTGTATTCATATTTTACTCCTTTATTCACCTACATTATAATTTTGATAGAACCAACTCATATAATCAAATGGTTCTAATGTATTAGGTAATCCATAATCAATTCCATTTGTTTCTACTGATATTGATTTAATAACAGGTGGGTTAACTGGTGTACTAACTTCTGAATTGCTAGATTCTTCACTATCATCTGCAGCTTTAACTTCTACTTCTTCAATTTTATGTACAACATCTAGTCCTTCTGTTACTCTTCCAAATGCTGTATATACTCCATTTAAATTTGATGTTTCTTTTGTCATAATAAAGAATTGTGAGCTACCAGAATTGTATGATTCATCTAATAATTCTGAAGAATATTGACTATAATCTGATCTTGCCATTCCAATAACACCTTCTTCAAATTTAATGTTATTGTCTACACCATTTGCAGTAAATTCTCCTTTGATTGTATATTCTTTATCTTCTCCTCCGTCTTTTAAATCTGCTAATGTTGCATTTGATGTTCCTGCACCATCTTTACTTCCTGCTTGTATCATAAAATCTTTTACTATTCTATGAAATTTATTTCCATTATAAAATCCTCTATTAGCTAATGCAATAAAATTTGCAACACTCTCTGGTGCTTTATCAGGATATAATTCTAGCTTAATTGTTCCAAAGTTTTCAACTTCCATTGTTGCTATTGGATTTTTTACTTCCATTGTTGCTTTTTTATAATATCCATATGCAATTACACCTATTAGTACAACAACTGCGACACATACTACAATCCATATAATTGTTTTTCCTTTTTTCATTTTACTTCCT
>CANQJY010000016.1 GCA_947624365.1 uncultured Clostridia bacterium | reverse complement strand
GTTGAAATACTACTTGTTGCAATTGCTGCACCACATCCAAATGTTTTGAATTTAACATCTACAATAATATTATTTTCCACTTTAATAAACATTTTCATTATATCTCCACATACTGGATTACCTACTTCTCCAATACCTGACGCTTGTTCTATTTTCCCTACATTTCTTGGATTTGTATAGTGATCTATTACTTTTTCTGAATATTCCATTTTTATTTCCCCTCCTCAATGAATTTTTCCCATAATGGTGACATTTCTCTTAATCGCTTTACAATTTCTACTATACTTTCTATTGTATAATCTATTTCTTCTTTTGTATTATATTTTCCAATGGAAACTCTTAATGATCCATGTGCAATTTCATGAGGTAATCCAATTGCCAATAAAACATGTGATGGATCAAGTGAGCCTGATGTACATGCACTACCACTTGATGCACAAATTCCTTTTAAATCTAAGTTTAAAAGCAAACTTTCCCCTTCAATAAATCTAAACGATATGTTACTATTACCTGGTAATCTTTTTTCTCTGCTTCCATTAATTTTTATATATGGTACTTTTTTAACTATTTCTTCTACATAATAGTCCCTTAATTCTTGTATTTTTTTATTATGCTCTTCCAAATTCTGATATGCCTTTTCAATTGCTTTTCCAAGCCCTACAATTCCCGGCACATTTTCTGTTCCTGCCCTTTTATTTCTTTCTTGATGTCCACCATTTATAAACTTTTGAAATTGTATACCTTTTCTAACATATAATGCTCCTACACCTTTTGGTCCATAAAACTTATGACCTGATAAAGAAAGACTATCAATATTTAATTCTTTTACATCTATTCTTACACTTCCTACTGCTTGTACAGCATCTGTATGAAAAACAATACTGTGTTTTTTAGCAATTTCTCCTATTTCCTTTACTGGCTCTATTGTTCCAATTTCATTATTTGCAAACATAATAGTAATTAATGTTGTTGATGGTTTTATTGCTTTTTCTAATTCTTCTAGTTTTATAATCCCATTTTCATCTACATTTATATATGTAACTTCAAACCCTTCATTTTCCAATTGTTTGCATGTTTCTAATACTGCTGGATGTTCTATTTTAGAGGTTATAATATGATTTCCCTTACTCTTGTATTTGTATGCAATTCCTCTAATAGCTGTGTTGTCACTTTCACTACCCCCTGCTGTAAAATATATTTCATTTGGCTCACAATTTAATATTTTTGCTACCTTTTCTCTTGCTTCTTCAACTGCTTTTCGATTTTCTCTACCTATTTTATAAATAGATGATGGGTTACCATAGCTTTCTGAAAAATATGGTAACATTGCTTTTAATACTTCTTCGTCTGTTTTAGTAGTAGCACTATTATCTAAATAAACTGTATTCATATATATCTTCCTTTCCTATTAAACTAGTAGGAATTATATCATGTATTTCCTAGTAAGTCAATAGGAATTATATTTTTTTATATTTTAATAGCGATGCATAAGCACCGCTATTAATACAATATTATTTTAATTTTTTATCAAATCCTCCAAAGTTTTACTATTTATATATTCATTTATGGTATTATCTAATCCTTTCCAAAAAGCAAATGTTTTACAGTTTTCTTTTCTTTCACATTCTCCCTCTTTTGTTACGCAATTTGTTGGTGCCATATCACCTTCTGTTACTTTTAATATATCTCCTACCCTATATTCACTTGGCTTTTTGGCTAATTGATATCCCCCGTTATTTCCTCTTGCTGTTTTTAAATATCCTGCTTTATTTAACATTGCAATAATTTGCTCAAGATATTTATTTGATATTTCTTGTCTAGTAGCAATATCTTTTAAAGATATATATTTTCCATTACTATTTATAGCTAAATCTACCATAATTCTAAGTGCATATCTTCCTTTTGTTGTTATTTTCATTGTTCTCACTTCCTATTAAATTTGAAATATAACTGTTGCTATATTAAAAAATACTAATACAGATAATGTATCAACAATGGTTGTAATAAGTGGTGCAGCCATTATTGCTGGATCCAATTTTAATTTTTTAGCACATATTGGTAATATACATCCTAGCAATTTTGCCATAATAACTGTGCATATAAGTGTAATTCCTACAACAATAGCAATTTTTAAATCGTGATATTGTATCATAATTCTAATAGTATTTGCAATTGCTAATACTACACCTACAATAATTGCAACTCTTATTTCCTTCCATATTGCCTTTAATATATCTTTTGTAGAGATTTCATTCATTGCTAAACCTCTTATAATAAGAGTAGATGTTTGAGAACCACAGTTTCCTCCTGTATCCATAATCATAGGAATAAATGCAACTAACAAAGGTAATGTAGAAATTGCCGCTTCAAAATTTTCTATTACTTCTCCTGTAAGCATTGCTGAAACCATCAATACAAGTAACCATATAATTCTATTTTTTGCATGTTTAAATACACTCGTTTTTAAATATGAATCTCCATCATCATCAGGCGTAATAGCAGCCATTTTCTCAAAGTCTTCTAATGTTTCTTCTTGAATAACATCAATAGCATCATCAATTGTAATAATACCAACTAGTCTGTTTTCTTGATCTACAACTGGTAAAGCAACATAGTTATACTTATCAAACATTCTTGTAACTTCTTCTTGGTCCTCTAATGTGTCAACTTTTACAACATTTGTGTCCATGATGTCTTTTATCAATTCGTCTCTTTCAGCAATTAATAAGTCTTTAATATCAACAAATCCTAATAATTTTCTATCTATTGTAAGAACATAACAATTATATATTGTCTCTGTTTTTAATCCCTTTTTCTTAATAAATTGGAAAGCATCTTCAACAGTCATATTTTCTTTTAAGTCGATAAATTCCGTGGTCATAAGTGTACCAGCTGTATCATCAGGATATTTTAATAATTCATTAATTATTTTCCTATTAGCTGGTTTTGTGTTTGCTAATATACGTTTTACCACATTTGAAGGCATTTCCTCAATCAAATCAACAGCGTCGTCCATATATATTTCGTTCATGACATTTTTTATTTCTGTATCTGTTAAAAAGTTAATTAATTTTTCTTGGTCATCATGATCTAATTCTACAAAAACTTCAGCTGCTTTTTCTTTTGTTAGAAGTCTATATATTATAATTGTTTTATCTTCATCTACATTTTCTAAGATATTCGGGAAATCAGCACTATTTATGTTTTCTAAAAATTCGCGTAAATCTTTAATTTTTTTATTTTTAATAAAGCCATCTATTTTTTCTATGATTTCTTCTAATTCCATGCTAAAATTCCCCCTTTTATTAATTTTCAAACAGTGTCATTATACTATTTTTGCTAAAAAAAGTCAATATTTACGCTACTAATTCAAAAGCAAAAGAGATATGAAAATTTTAAAATTCTCATATCCCCTATTTGCTATTTCTCTACAGAGCGGTTTGCAATTTCAATTGCCTTGGTTACGATGTTTCCACAGTCCTTTGAAGACACATTTGCCCAACTTCCACCATCTTTTTTGACTTGGTCGTAAACTCCAAGTTCTTTTGCAATTTCCTCTCTTAAATTTTCAGATATTAATTTGCTATTTCTAGACATGATAATATCCTCCTGAAAAAAATGAAATTTATAAAAACTTTTAATAAAAAGTCTTATTCATAGTTTCTACATTTTTTTTAATTTTATGTTGTCAAATTTTGTCAAAATAAATTATAAAAATATAATGACAAATATGTGCATATCATGATATAATAGAATAGGAAAGGAATAAAATCATGGTAGAAGAGCAATTAACAGAAAAAATAAATTCAGAAACTAACCCAGAATCTGTTCAATTAGAAGTAACAAATTCTGATTTAGACTTGCAACCTATACAAAAAGAGCAGACTACTGCATTGCATGTCTTTTTAATTATGGCTTGTATTTTTTTAGCCCTTTTCCTTGCTAGTTTTGTTTGTTTTACATTAATCAATGCTAATAGTAAAACTATAATACCTGGCGTATATGTACTTAATTTTGATGTATCAAAAATGGAAAAAGATAGAGCTTTAAGTTTTGTAAATGACTCTATTTTGGCAAATATGCCTGAAGAAATAAAATTAAAACATAATGATTATGAAACCTCTATTCCAACAGCTGATTTGAATATTTCGTTTGATACCGCTTCTGCAATTAATCAAGCATATATAGTAGGTCGAAATGGAAATTTATTAGAAAATGATATTATGATTTTAAAAACATTATTCTCTCATGTGCAAATTAATCCAACAATGACAATTGACGAAGATGTTTTAAAAGCCAAATTACAAGATATTTCTTCAAAATTACCAGATTGCTTGATTGATAGTAGCTATTATATTGAAGATGATCAATTAATTTTAACAAAAGGAAGAACTGGCAGTGTTATTGATATTGATAAAACAATGCAAAATATAAAGAAACAATTACAATCTTTAGATTTAGAAAATAGTATAGATATTGTTACAACTGAACATAGCCCCGCACCTTTAGATGTTGATAAAATACATTCTGAATTATATGTAGAGCCAAAAGATGCATATTTTACTCAAAATCCATATAGTGTATTTCCTAGTGAAAATGGAATTGATTTTGCAGTTAGCATTGATGAAGTTAAAAACATGTTGTCAGAAGAAAAAGAAGAATATGAAATTCCTTTGAAAATCTTAGTTCCTAATGTAACCACAAATATGTTAGGGAGAGAAGCTTTTCCTGACTTGTTGTCTACTTATTCTACTAAATATTCTACACGTGATAGAAATAGAACAACAAATTTAATTTTAGCTGCTAATAAAATTAATGGTATTGTTTTAATGCCTGATGAAACATTTTCATATAATAAAGTTGTTGGTGAAAGAACTATAAGTGCAGGTTATCGTGAAGCTCCAATTTATGTGAGTGGTGAAGTAGTAGATGGTGTTGGTGGTGGTATTTGCCAAATTACAACTACATTATATAATGCTGCTTTATATGCAAATTTAGAGATTGTAGAAAGATCAAACCATCAATTTGTACCTTCTTATGCACCTGCAAGTCGTGATGCTACTGTTGTTTATGGTGCAATCGATTTTAAATTTAAAAATAATCGTAATTATCCAATTAAATTAGTATGCTCTGTTGCAAATGGTATTGCTAATTTTCAAATATTTGGATTGAAAACAGATAATGATTATCAAGTAACAGTCACAAATCGTGTAACAAGTACTACCTCAAATTCTATTCATTCTGAAGCATACAAAACTTTAAGGCAAAATGGTCAAGTTGTTGGAACTTACCTACTTTCTAGAGATACATATAAAAGACATTAAAAATGGACAAATGGGATTAATAATCCTATTTGCCCATTTTTTTACATTGTTAATACACCATTTGGAGTATCTTTAATAACTAAAATATCTTCTTCTCTTCCATTTTCTGCATTAATATAAACTAAGAATTCTGTATCTTCCACTTTCCCTTTGAACTCATAACATAAAATTTCTGTTTTCCATTCAGTTGGTATATATGCTAATCCTTCACTTTCAATATTCAATTTTTGATTTAATGTTTGTTTTGCCTTATCCATAGTAATTTTTACTTTTGAGGTATCACGCTCTGTGTGATTATTTAAATATCCTGTTGTTTCAATCCCTAGGATTTCTCCATTATCTAATGCTACTTTTACTTTAATTAAGTCTGGATACATAATAACATTGTTTTGATTATATGCATAATTGATAGTCATAATTCCACTTTGTGTTATATAATATGTTTCTTTCATGTTTGGAAATCCTTTTTGTGTAAGAAAATCTTTTCCTATTTTATCTGCTTCTTCTTGTGAAATAATTTCTGATGTAACTTCTCTATCATAATTCATATATATAACATGTCCACCTTTTTGCGAAATTGAAATATTTATATTTTGATCTTCTTGTGTTTGTATAGAAAATGTGTATGCTGTTATTGTAGCATTTTGTGATAATCCTAAATTAGATATTTCTTTTATTTTGTCTTTGCCAATAAATTCAATTGCAATTTGTTTTGCTCGTTCTTCATCAATTTCTTCTCCTGTTAAACCTTTTGGTTGTTCATTTGTTAAATGCTCTGAAAACGCTCCATCATAAATTAATCCTGAATATTCATGGAAATTCTCTTCTAGATTACTAAAACCATCTTGACTTTCTGTACTAACTTGTTGCGCAAATGCAACATTTCCTTTTTTTGTTAATTCTCCCCAACTAATTCTTCCTGTGTTAATATCTTCTGATAATTGGTTCAATGTATTTTGTAGTTCTACACTATAATTGTGTAAATTTTGTAAATTATCTAAATCTTCTTGTGTTAATTTTTCATCATATATATTTTTGCGTGATAATGCATAACTGTAGTCACTAACTTGATTTAAAAATTTTTGTGTGTTTTCTAACTCTTGACTCTCTATTGGTAATCTTGATAAATATGTTTGTGCCATATTAGCTTCTCTCCATAAATTTGTTAATGTTTCTGCTCCTTGTTCTGGAGTTGTTGATATAACAGATTTGGCTAAATATGTTTCAACATTACCTACATAGTCCACTAATTCATAAAATGCCATGTTATACGTATTTTCTGATACTTGCCTTGCTTCATTTTGCTTTTGATATAAAATAATTCCTAATGCAATAATAATTAGTAAAAATACACCTATTACACTTAACATATGTCCCTTTTTTAATCTTGAAATCCAATCTTTTATTTTATTCATAAAAATTCTCTCCTTCTATTTACAAAATCTGTGCTTTCCAATGGTTTTTACTACTGGCCTTGACCATATCCATTTATTAGTTGCTGTTGCAGGATTAAAATAATAAATGCTTCCACCTGTTGGATCCCAACCGTTCATTGCATCTCTTGCTGCTTTATATACAGTAGAACTTTCTGCAATAGGATGATTAATTTGTCCATCTGAAACTGCTGTAAATGCCCCTGATTGATAAATTACCCCTGCTATTGTATTTGGAAATTTAGAACTTTTTACTCTATTTAGGATTACTGCTCCTACGGCTACTTGCCCTTCATATGGTTCTCCTCTTGCTTCTCCATTAATTGCTCTTGCCATAAGTTGAATGTCTGATGTAGTATTTGAAGTTGCTGCATATGTTACATTTTTTAGTTTGTTTTCCACAGTAAACATGCAAATTGTGGATAATGCTATAAAAAATAATAGCAATCCTATCTTTAAAATTCTTTTCAAATTATCACCTCTTTTTGTATATTTTGGTTTTTTTTGAAAATTTTATACCAGTTTTTAAAAAAATATGGTACAATGTAGGTGAAAAAAGGAGGTAACCATGAAAGTTCTAATATTTTATGCTTCTTATGGTGGTGGTCACTTAAATGCTGCTAGATCTATTGATTCATATTTGAGAAAAACTAGTCCTGAACTTGATATTGAACTAATTGACTGTATGAAATATGTAAATATAACTTTAGAAAAAATAACAACAGCTGCTTACAGGCAAATGGCAAAAAAATTGCCTTGGGCATGGGGAAGAATTTACTCTGATTCTCAAAAGGGCCCTTTGGCACATATTTCTACTAGATCTAATAAAATTTTGGCAATAAAATTATTAAAATTATTGCGTGAGAAAAATCCTGATTTAATAATTTCAACACATCCTTTTGGAAGTCAAATGTGCAGTTATTTAAAAAGAAAAGGGAAAATCAATTGTAAAATTGCAACAATTATGACAGATTTTGCTCCACATGCTCAATGGCTTGTTGGAAATAGTCATACAGATTATTTCTTCGTTGCACATGATAAAATGAAAGAATATCTTATTTCAAAGGATATTCCTGAGGAAAAAATCTATGCAACAGGTATCCCTATTTCTGAACGTTTTTTATCTTCTTTTGATAGAGAAGAGATTTTAAAAAGTTTTGGCCTTCAAAATAATCTGAAAACTGTTCTATTTTTTGGAGGTGGAGAATTTGGTCTTGGTAAAACAAGAACAATTGAAATTTTTGAAAGTTTAGTTCACTATATTGAAAATATTCAAATTATTGCAATTAGTGGAAAAAATGAAAAAATGAAGACTTTTTTTGATGATGTAGTTGCAAGGTATAAAAAAGAAACAACTGTTAAAGTTTTATCTTTTACTGATAAAGTTCCAGAATTAATGTCTATAGCGGATTTAGTTGTAACTAAACCTGGTGGATTAACTACTTCTGAGAGTTTGGCTTGCCATCTTCCTATGGTAATAATTAATCCTATTCCTGGTCAAGAAGAAGAAAATGCTGAATTTTTGGAAAGCAATGGTATTGCTGTATGGTTAAAAAAACATGATAACCCAAAAATAGTTTTTCAAGAAATTCTTTCTAATCCAGAAAAATTAACTCAGATGAGAACAAATACAAATAAATTGGCAAAACCATATTCTACAAAAACTATTTGCGATATTTTAATGAAAAAGGTTGACATATTGTAACAAATAATGATAAAATACAGTTGTATTTATTTTGAAAGGTAAAAGGAGTTAAATAACATGAAAGAAAAATTATTATCTATTTTGAATATTTCTTTATTTTATGGTTGTTTAAAACCTTTTTTTGGGTGAGGTATTTTTTATACTTTACTTTTTTTTTGCTTAAATAAAATAAGAAAAGGGAAATGACATGTGTAGTATTTATGGTATTATTTATTTTAAATCTTGTCCTAAAAATGTTTTAGAAACTAGAATGAAAAAAATGAGTACAAAAACAATTCATCGTGGTCCTGATGTAAATGAAATAAAATATTTTGATAATGCATCTATTGGGATGAATCGATTATCTGTTATTGGGCCTAATTATAAAAAGGCAATGATACAAAATGAAGGACAATTTTATTCTATATTTAATGGTGAAATAACAAATTATAAAGAATTAGGTAATGAGTTACATATAGATCCTCAATGCGATAGTGAAATCATACTTCCTCTGTATAAAAAATATAATAAATCTTTTGTCAAAAAATTAGGTGGAATGTTTTCCATCGCCTTATATGATGATTATGCTAAAGAATTCACATTATGGAGAGATCCATTAGGGGTAAAGCCTTTATATTATTATATGAATAATGATTTCTTTATTTTCGCTTCTGAAATCAAAGCTATATATTCCGCAATTGACAAAAAACCAGAATTAAATTATAATGCAATTGACAATATATTAAGATATGGCTTAAATCCAGGGAATACAACGGCTTTTCATGAAATAAAAAAAGTATTACCAGGAGAAATGGTTACAATTAAAAATGGAAATTTGAAAGCTGAGAAATATTGGAGCTTAAAAAATAATATAGAATATACACAATTGCAAGAAGAAGAAAAACAAATAAAAGTAGAAAATTTTAAAAAACTAATTACTACTGTTATGTATGAAAATTCATACTCAGATACTCAAGGTGGTTTCTTTCTCTCAGGAGGATTAGATTCTTCTTTAGCAACTGCCATCTCTTTACAAAATGATAATTCTAATTATAATAAACTAATTTCTATAAGATTTTTACCAAATGGTGTAGATGATGAAAAATATGTAAAAATTTTTGAAAATTATTTTAATAAAAAAGTTGAATGGGTAAATATTACTCCAGAAATAGCTCGAAATACATTAGAAGATTTAATAAAATTTATAGATGAGCCTTTAGCAAATCCAACTCATGTAGGAACTTATTTAATGGCAAAAAGGGCTAAAGAATTGAATTTAAAAACAATTATTACTGGAGATGGAGCAGATGAGCTTTTTATAGGATATGAAAGGCAAGAATGTTGGAAAAAATATAATAATGCAAAAGCAATTTATCCATCATTAAGTTGGATTATATCAAAATCTGATATAGAAACTCTTTATAATAAAGATTTCCTTTCAAGTATTAAAAATAAAAAATATATTCCTGAAACTATATCAAATATGGAGGATGCATTATTATATGAAAGAGGAGAACGACTCCCAGAATATCATAACATGAGATTAGATAGGATGACTATGGCTCATGGAATAGAAGCAAAAGTTCCTTTTCAAGATTATAGAATTGCAGAATATTCTTTTGAATTATCTATAGAAGAATTAATGCAAGGAACAAGAAAAGGCTGGTTAAAAGAAATTGCTAGAAGTTGGTTGCCAGATGATATAATTTATAGAAAAAAATCTATTTTTCCAAGTTTACCTTCAGAGTGGATTTCAGCAGATGGTGGTGTACAATGGGCTAAAAATATATTATTAGATAATGATAGTAAAATTAATGCATTCATAAATAAAAATATACTAGAAAATTGGATATATGAACATTCAATTAACAAAGCAAAACGAGGTAAAGAATTATGGGCATTAATTACTCTTGAATTATGGCTTAGAAATTTAAAAAATTGGAATTAAATTAAGGAGGTATTCTATATGGCTGTGAACACACAAGTCAAATTATTAAAAAAAGAAAAATTAAAAGAAGATGTTATGAAATTTACTTGTCTAACACCAGAAATTG
Organism: uncultured Clostridia bacterium; assembly: GCA_947624365.1. Lineage (GTDB taxonomy): Bacteria > Bacillota > Clostridia > TANB77 > CAG-508 > CAG-269. The sequence goes on along the minus strand of CANQJY010000016.1, from coordinate 5,512 downwards.
CAAGTACTGCAGTCCCTGGACAATTTATTGAAATTAAAGTTTCTAAAACATTTGAACCTTTTTTAAGAAGACCGATTAGTATTTTTAATATAGAAAAGGACAAAAATTTAATTGAATTTATATTTCAAATAAAAGGTAGGGGCACAAGCTTTTTATCAGAGGTTGAAGAAGGAGAATATATTGATGTAGTTGGTCCTTTAGGAGATGGCGTATTCAATATAAAACAATGTAAAAATATAGCAATTATTGGTGGAGGAATTGGTATATTCCCATTATATGAATTAGCAAAAGAAAACATTGATAATATTTCCATAAATACATATTTAGGATTTAGAAGCAAACAATTTGTTTTATTAGAAGAAGAATTTAAAAAAGTGTCAACTAAGTTAATAATTTCTACAGATGATGGAACATATGGAAATAACGGATATGCAATAGATTATTTAAAATCAGATTTTGATAAATTGAATTTTGATGGTATATTTGCATGTGGACCATTACCAATGTTACAAAAAGTAAAAGAATTTGCAGATAGTAAAAATATTTATTGTCAGTTATCATTAGAACAAAGAATGGCTTGCGGAATAGGTGCATGTATGGGATGTTCAGTTAAATTAAATACAAATAATGATACAATTCAATACGCTAGAGTTTGTAAAAACGGACCTGTTTTTGAATCTAATAAAATAGATATATAAATTAAAAGGAGGATAAAAAGTGAATACAAGTGTAAATTTTGCAGGGATTAAAATGAAAAATCCTGTAACAGTAGCTTCAGGAACATTTGCTTATGGTGAAGAATTCTCAGAATACATTGATTTAAATAAACTTCGGTGGTATTTTTACAAAAGGAACTTCTGTAGAGCCTCGAGCTGGAAATAAACCACCTAGAGTTTGTGAAAGTCCTAGTGGAATGTTAAATTCTATAGGCCTTCAAAATCCTGGTGTAGATTATGTTATAGAACATTATCTACCAAAATTAAAAAAATATGATACAGCAATAATAGTAAATGCTATAGGAAATACTATAGAAGATTATGTAGAAGTATGTAGAAGGCTAAATGATACTGATATAGATGGTGTAGAACTTAATTTATCATGTCCTAATGTGCATTCAGGATGTATGGCTTTTGGTGTTACTTATGAAGGTGTTAAAGAAGTTACATCTGCTGTACGAAAAGTATTGGATAAACCCCTTATAGTAAAACTTAGTCCTAATGTTACTGACATAACAGTTACTGCAAGAGCAGCAGAAGATGCTGGTGCTGATGGAATATCTCTAATTAATGCTTTTACTGCTATGGTTATTGATATAGAAAAAAGGAGACCTGTTTTAGGCAATAATACTGGAGGATTGTCTGGTCCTGGTATACGACCAATTGCTGTTAGAATGACATATGATGTTGCTAAAACTGTGAAAATACCTGTATTAGGTATAGGCGGTATTGTTACAGGTTCAGATGCAATAGAATTTATGTTGGCTGGAGCAACAGCAGTATCAATTGGAGCAGGAAATTTTTATTCTCCAGATACAAGTATTAAGGTAATAAAAGAAATTGAAGATTATTTAGGAAAACATGATATAGACGATATAAATAGTATAATCGGAACTGTTAAAATGAATTAAGGGGGAAAATATAATGGAAGAATTAATTTCAAATTTATTTGCAACAAAAGCAATCAAAGCTTGCGAGTCAGATAAACCATTTTGGTTAACATCTGGAAAAATAGGAGCATATTTTATTAATGCTGAATTTTTATATGGTAGTGATGAAGAATCAAAAGATTTATTAGCAATGGTTGATGAGGCACTATCTGATCATAATACATTACCTAAAAAAGTATTTGAATGTGTTTTAAAACAGTATAATTCAAATCAGATTTATAAACATACAATAGATTATTTATTACAAACAATAACAAATAATATTAATGTAGATGAAATTGATTATGTTTCTGGTGGAGAAAGAAGAGATTGGGTATTTTCAAATATAATAGCATATTTACTAAAAAAACCACATATTACTATTTTTAAAGATTTATCTAAATTAGTAAGTAACTATGATTTTAGTGTTACTGAACAAGTAGACAATTTAGAAGGAAAAAAATGTTTACATGTATCAGATTTAATTACTGAAGCAGCGAGTTACGTAAATATGTGGTTACCAGCAATAAAAGATTTAGGTGCAGAAATGAAATGGACTGCTACAATAGTTGATAGAATGCAAGGTGGAGCAGATGTGCTATTAAAACAAAATGTAATCACATATCCATTAGTTAAGGTAAATAAAGACTTATTTAAAACTGCATTAGAAAAAGGAGATCTTAATCAAGAACAATATCTAATGATTGACAATTATATGGACAATCCATATGAAACAATGAGAGAATTTTTAATAAATCATCCTGAATTTATAGAAAATTCTTTAAAGGGTACTGGTAAAACTTTAATAAGAGCTAAAAAATGTGTTGAAGAAGATATATATAATTTAGGAGATTTAATTAAAAAATGAAAAAAATATATATAGTTAATGTATTAGGTGCTCCTTCTCCAACGGCAGTTGTTCTAGTAGAAGAAAACAACGATATTGCTAATTGGAGAAAATTGGCATATAACGCATATTATTTTTTACAAGCAAAAGAAATTAATTTTTCTAAAATGGCTATTATAAAATTAAAAGATAAAAATAATTACGATTTTAAATTTATACAAATAAAGAAAACAGATGATATTGTAGAATTTGAATCAAATGCAAATTGTGGTAATTCAATGGTTGCATGTGCTAGAGCAGTATATAAACAAGATAATATTTCATTAACTAATATTGATACAGGATTAAAAATTTCTGTAGAAAAAAATGAAAATTCTTTTGATTTAAATGTTACTAGTTTAGTAGGAAAAAATGTTAATAGTGCAAAAATTAAAGAAAATTTTGAAAATTCAAAATTTTCTTTAATTAATATTGTTGCTCCATATATAATAGTAAATGCAGAAGATTTTGGAATTAAGACAAATGAAGAACTATTAACATTAAATGAAAATAATAGAGATATTCTAGAAAGAGCAAAAAAACTTAGAAAAGATATTGCAAAAAAATATGATTTTGATGAAAATAGTGAATTCCCAAAAATTGCATTGGTTTTGAATAATAGTAATAATCTATGTGCTAGAACAATTTATTTAAATAATTGGCATCCTGGATTACCACTTACAGGAGCAATATCAATACAATTAGCAAGTAAAATAAAAGGTTCTGTTATTTATAATGAAAACTTTCAAGGAAATGAGATTTTAACTCCTAAAGGACCTAAAATAATTAATATTGATATAGATGATAATGGACAAATTTTAACTTGTAAAATACTTAATATAAAACCATATGGTAATATTGATACATATGATTTTAACGAATAAAATACATATTAAAAAAGAGGGTAAAAAAATGTTGAAAATTTTAAAAAACGGATTTGTAATTGATTATGCAACTAATACTAATGAAAAACTTGATATAATTATTGAAAACGGTAAAATAAAAGCTATCGGTAAAAATTTAGAAATTAATGGTGCTGAAATAATAGATTGCACTAATTTATACATAATGCCTGGAATGGTTGATATTCATTGCCATTTGAGACAACCTGGATTTGAATATAAAGAAACTATTGAAAGTGGATGTAAAAGTGCAGTAAAAGGTCGGATTTACAACAATTTGCGCAATGCCAAATACAAAACCTGTACCAGATAATGTTGATGTTTTAAAATGGATAATAGAAGAAGGTAAAAGAGTTAATCTATGTAATGTTTTATCATACTCAACAGTAACAAAAGGAGAATTAGGTAGGGAACTAGTAAATTTTGAAGAACAAGTAAAATCAGGGGCAATTGCTTTTTCTGATGATGGTGTACCTTTAAAAAATTCTAAGTTGATGAGAGAAGCTATTATAGAAACAACTAAATTGAATAAATTTGTTGCCTCACATTGTGAAGATGAATTTTTTATTGGTGGAGGTATAAATGCAGGACCTGTTGCTGAAAAACTTGGCGTAGAAGGTGTATGTCGAGAATCAGAAGAAATAATGGCTTCTAGGGAAATTGCTATTGCAAGTATTAACAATGCTAGAGTTCATCTATGCCATATAAGTACAGAAGGAACTGTAGCTATAGTTAGAGATGCTAAAGCAAGAGGTGTAAAAGTTACTACTGAAACTTGCCCTCATTATTTTATGCTTACTGAGGAAGAGGCCTTAATTTCAGGTTCAAATGCAAAAATAAATCCCCCTCTTAGAACTCAAAAAGATATAGAAGCTCTTATAAAGGGATTACAAGATGGAACTATAGATGCGATTGTTACAGATCATGCACCACACTCAAAAGAAGAAAAAAGCAGGGGAATAGCTGTAGCTCCTTGGGGAGTAATTTCTTTTGAAACAGCACTACCTGCCACAATAACTGCATTAGTGGATAAAGGATATATTTCATATTTAGATATGGTAAAATTAATGTCATACAATCCTGCAAAATTAATAAATATTGATAAGGGTACAATTCAAGAAGGAAAAGACGCTGATTTTACAATTTTTGATCCAAATTCAGAATATACTTATACAGAAGATATGATAGTATCAAAATCAAAAAATTCACCTTTTATCGGAAAAAAATTAAAAGGCAAAGTAATATATACAATTGTTAATGGTAATATAGTATATAGAGATAAATAATAAAATTTATATTTCTCTTCGCCCTTCTAGGGCTTTTGTTAATGTTACTTCATCTGTATATTCTAAGTCACCACCTACAGGAATACCATGAGCAATTCTAGTTACTTTAATCCCTAATGGTTTAATCAATTTAGATAAATACATCGCTGTTGCTTCTCCTTCTACTCTAGGGTTTGTTGCTAGAATTACTTCTTTTACTTCTCCTTCCATAAGTCTGCTTAGTAATTCTTTAATTTTTATATCATCTGGTCCAACACCATTCATAGGTGAAATAGAGCCATGTAATACATGATATATTCCTTTAAATTCATGTGTTTTTTCCATAGCTATAATATCTCTTACATCTTCTACAACACAAATAGATGTAAAATCTCTTTTAGGATTACTGCATATAGGGCATGGGTCTGTATCAGAAATATTAAAACATTTACTACAATATTTTAAATTTTTCTTTGCTTCAATAATTGAGTTTACAAATTGGTTTGTTTCTTCTTCTGAACAATTTAGCATATAAAAAGCTAACCTGGCAGCAGTCTTATGACCAATGCTAGGTAGCCTTTCAAAACTTTCAATTAATTTTTCAATTGATGGTGAGTATAATGACATCTATATTTCCCCATTTCTTACATTAACCCTGGAATGTTAAACTTTCCAAGTTCTGCTGCTTGTGCGCTATCAACTTTTCTTAATGCTTCATTGATACATGTTAATATTAAATCTTCTAACATTTCAACATCATCTGGATCTACTACTTCTTTTTGTATTTTTATTTCTTTTATTTCTTTGCCTCCTG
>CANQJY010000015.1 GCA_947624365.1 uncultured Clostridia bacterium | reverse complement strand
ACCTCAAAAATTGATAGCAGTAAGAGATCCACAAGGATTTAGACCATTATGTATGGGACACACAGAAAATCAAATTGTTTTTGCATCTGAGAGTTGCGCACTAGATACAACAGGGGCTACTTTTGACAGAGATATTGAACCAGGAGAGTTAGTAGTTGTAACAAATAATGAAATTAAAAGTGAAAAAATAGCACCAAATGAAAATAAAGGATTATGTGTTTTTGAATATATTTATTTTGCAAGACCAGATTCTACAATAGATGGATTAAATGTTCATATTTTCCGTGAAAATGCAGGAAGATGTTTAGCAAAACAAGCACCAGTAGATGCAGATATTGTAGCAGGTGTACCTGATTCTGGTATTGATGCTGCATTAGGATATTCAAAACAATCAAAAATTCATTATGATATCGTATTTATAAAAAGTAAATATATTGGAAGAACATTTATTCAAAATACGCAAACAAAAAGAAAAAAATTAATAGCTTTAAAATTAAATCCATTAAAACATACTGTTAAAGGTAAAAAAATTGTTTTAGTAGATGACTCTATTGTAAGAGGGAATACAATTACTAAAATTATAAAAAGCCTAAAAGATGCAGGAGCAAAAGAAGTACATATTCGTATTGCATCACCAGCATTTATAGATGTGTGCTATTTTGGAACAGATATTGATAAAAAAGAGAATTTAATAGCACATAATAAAACAGTAGAACAAATTCGTCAAGAAATTGGAGCAGACTCACTAGAGTTTTTAAGTTTAGATAGCTTAAAAGAAATAACAAAAGATTGCAAAGTATCAAATTTCTGTGATGGATGTTTTACAAGCAAATATCCAGTTGAAGTACCAGATACTATAGATAAAAATAGATTTGAATAAAACAAATAGTTCCCAATTCTAATTTTTAGAATTGGGAACTATTTGTTTTATTTGATTTACCAACTTAAGCCTTTTAAAAGGTTAACTTGATTTACAAAATAAAACAATGCACCAAATGTAACTAAAGTAAGTGCTATAAAAAAGAAGATATAACCAATTTTTAATGTAAAACCTGTAAAATAACAAAACCATTTAATAATAGTCATATGGATATTATTATATCCTTTGGTATAGCTATTTTCTTTAGCCTTAAGAAGATCTTGACTGGAAATAAAATATAATTCTGATAATTTATAAATTATATTTAAATCTGGATAAGATAATCCCAATTCCCATTTTTTAACAGTTTTTTCATCTACAGTAATTCCTAATTTATATAATTCATCAACTATATCTAAATATGTCCATTGCTTTTGCATTCGTAAATCTAATAATAATTCTTCTAATGATTTATTTTGTAAATCAGTATTATTCATAAATTTTATTCCTTTTCAAATAATTTAAAATTTTTTACCAGTTAAAACTTCATATGCTTCAATATACTTCTTAGAAGTTGTATCAATTACATCTTTTGGAATAGGCACACCAGATTCTGGATTATATCCAGTAGACTTAATCCAATCACGGATATATTGTTTATCAAAACTTTTTTGTCCTCTGCCAACTTCATAGTCATCAGCAGGCCAAAATCTACTAGAATCAGGTGTTAAAACTTCATCACCAAGTACTAAGTTGCCGTTTTCATCTAATCCAAATTCAAATTTTGTATCTGCTATAATTACCCCTTTTGTTAAAGCATATTCTGCACATGCTTTATAAATTTCAATTGTTTTATCACGTAATTTTTCAGCTAAATCTTTTCCAATTAAATTACAAACCTCATCAAAAGAAATGTTTTCATCATGACCCTCACTAGCCTTTGTTGTAGGAGTAAAAATAGGCTCAGGTAATTTTTGAGATTCTTGTAATCCTTCTGGAAGAGTAATACCACATACAGTACCATCTGATTGATAACTTTTCCAACCAGAACCAGTAATATAACCTCTTACAATACATTCAACAGGAATCATTTTTAATTTTTTTACTAGCATACTTCTACCTTCAAATTCAGGTGTTTGAAATTCTGTAGGAAAGTCTTTGCTATCAATAGAAATTACATGATTTGGAATAATATCCTTTACATAATCAAACCAAAATTTAGAAATTTGATTTAATATTTTTCCTTTGTTAGGAACTGTACTTGGTAAAATATAATCAAATGCAGAAATTCTATCAGAAACAACTAACAAAAGTTTATCATCATCTACTTCATAAATTTCACGAACTTTTCCACTACTAATTTTTTTCATATTATTTTCCATCCTTTCCATTTAAATATGCTTCATATCCTAATTCTTGCAATGTTTCATCTTTTTTACAAACAGCATCTTTTAAAGATTTCTTATATTCTAATAATTTAGCCTTAATTGATTCATTACCAACAGCTAAAATTGAAGTAGCTAAAATACCTGCATTTTTAGCACCATTTATAGCAACTGTAGCAACAGGAATACCAGAAGGCATTTGTACAATTGAATATAAAGAATCAACACCAGATAAAGTTTTTGTGTGAATTGGAATTCCAATAACTGGTACAGTTGGAACCATGGCAGCAAATACACCAGGAAGATGTGCAGCACCACCAGCACCAGCAATAATTACTTTTACTCCATTTTCTTCTAATTGTTTTGCATATTCCATTGCTTTTTCAGGTGTACGATGAACAGAAAGAATTTTCATTTCATAAGAAATTCCCATGTCATCTAGAAACTTTGCAGTATCTTTCATTATTGGTAAATCAGAATCACTGCCCATAATAATTGCAACATCAAATTGTTTCATAATATCAACTCCTTTTTATTTTTTTATACGGCTTCCTACTTGAGATAAAATATCTCGAGAAGCTTTATTTGCAAGTTCAAAAGTTTTTGTAACAAATTCAGTATCAATTTTATCTGCATATGCATATTCGCGTAATGTTCTAGAAAAGAAAGCATCACCTGCACCAGAAGAATCAACAACAGTAGAAATAATTTTAGGTGATAAATCTATAGTTTTTATTTCACCATTCTCACGAAAAATATATGTAGCACCTTTTTTACCTTTGGTTAAAATAAGTAAATCAAATGAAAAATGTTCAAAAAAGTCTAATAAATCATTTACTTGTAATCTTTGGAATAATAAATCTATAACGTTTTCATTTAATTGAATAAAATTTGCCATTTCAAAGAAAGAAGAAAGATATTGTTTAGTAAAATGCTCAAAAAAGCGTATATGACCTACATCAAGACAAATTTTGTGAGCTACTTTCAAATTTTTTAAAAAAGCTAAGTTAACAGGTAAAAATTTATCTAATATAACATACACTTCTTTTGTCTCTAGTTCTTTTGGAAGAGTGCAAGGCAGGTTGTTAGAAAAAGACATAGTATATTCTAAAGTAATAGGTGAGTACCAAGAGTGAATAACATCATTATCATTTAAATCTTTATTTGGAATAATAATATTCATAATATTAGTCTTTTTATTTTCTGTTATAACATTATCAACATTTACTCCACTATTGCGTAAAGAATTTAAAGCAACAGTTGCTTCATTATCATTTCCAACAGAGCCAATTGCATAGCAATCTTCTCCCATGATTGACAAGTTGTATAAATCATTCCAATTGCAACCACCACCATCTTGTTTTATAAAATTCAAGTCACCATCATAAATTTTATCTACTATTAAATCTCCATGTGAAATAAAAACCTTATTGTTCATTATTTTCCTACTTTCTTCTATAAAATTTGACTTAATTATATTACAAAAAAAGCAGTTATGCAATAAAATTTAAAAAACTTTACAAAATTGTGTAAAAATGATATAATATGAGATATAATAACATTTTGGAGGAATAAAGAGTGGAAAATAAAATATATAAAGAACAGGGGAATTTAATAAAAGAAAAAAGACTAGAAGGATATATTGAAGAAGTAGAAAGCGTAATAGAAAAATACCAACAAATACAAGAACTTTCAGAATTTGCTCCTGAAATAAAAAATACAATAGCTAGATATGATACTAAAAGTGACAAAAAGACAATGATGATAAAAGGATTAAGAAAAACTGATCCAAAAACAAAACAAAGAAAAAGTCATCAAGAAAATGCAACATGGATTGCAGTTGAAATATCTAAAGGAATTAATAAAAAACAGATTCAAAGTGTATTACCAGGATTTAATATAAAAATTGTATCAATGATTATGGAATATCATGATATGAGACATACCTTTTTAGGACATAGTGGGGAATGGTGGCTTTCAAATATTGGAGAAGACTATGGAATAGGTTATTATGTGCATAATGCATTAGCTCCAAGAGATTTATTATATAGATATAAAATAGAAGATGAAATTCCAGAAAAAATAAAACAAAACCATCCTGAAATATCTCAAAAGAAGTTACAAAGAATAAAAAATAGTTTATGGATTATAATGGAAGGAATAAATAGTCATAATGGAGAAACACCACAAACTGAGTATATTCCTAAATTAACAAAAACTAAAAGTGAATTTTATGAAGAAAATTTAAAATGTTATACCCAAAAAGGCTTTGACAAAAAAATAGCACCAGGAACACAAGAAGCTTGTTTAGCAAGATTATGTGATAAAATATCATATGCACCATATGATATGGTTGATGGATTAAGAGAAGGTTTTATAACTAAATTAGATGAAGAATATATATCATTATTAGAGAAAATAGGAATAACACGTGAAGAAATTGAAACAGCTAATGAAACAAAAGATTATGATCCAATAGCAAGAAAAATCCAAAAAATATGGATTGAAGACACAATTGAAAACAGCTCAAATACACATATAAAGATGTCTAAAAGACAAGGCGATTTACAAGGACAACTTATTGCATTAAATAATAAGCAAATTGTTGATTATGTTGTTTTACAAGAAGATAATGCTATATATCCAAAATGTATAAGAAAATTAATGAATGCCTTTGGTAATATTGTATTAAAAGAAAAATTACTAACTAAATTACCAGATTTATGGCAAAATCCAGAACAAAAAGAAGAAATTCTAGAAAAATATAGAGGGACATCATTTTATGATTTTATAAAATATACTTTGGACAGTAATGAAGATGATTTAGCATATACAACAAAAATTATAGAAGAAGCAACAAAACAAGGAATTTTAGATGAACAAGAAAAGGCAAGACAAGTTGTATTAAATGATGAAGAGTTTCAAATATCAGAAGATTTTAAAAATAGAGATATGAGAATAAAGCAATATATAAAATATTACAAGACGCGAGAATTGGAAGGCTATACAGATGAACAAAAAGAACAAGATATGCTTCAAGTGCTAGAAAATATTAGAAATCCAAGAAAAAGAAATCATTTGTATTTTAGCCCACGTAAAAGAATTGCATTAGAATTGGGAAGAAAATATTTAGCAACATTAGATGACTTTGAATTTATACAATTATTGGTTGATACAAAATTAATAGATCAATCACAATATAAAAGTTTAACAAGAAAATATAAAGATTTTGATTTTAAGAAAGAACAATACATACAGCCAAATTGGAAGGAAATAAAAAAAGTTCAAGAAGAACGAATATAAAAATAAAAACTTTAGCAAATAAGCTAGAGTTTTTTATTAATTGTGAGCAAAAATCACATTGACATTAAATAAGGGCTATGATATAATGTGAACATAAAAAATGTATTTCGCTAGATAAAAAATGGAGGGATTTTAAATGAAAGCATTAATTAGTGTATCAGATAAAACAGGAATTGTGGAATTTGCCAAAAGATTAGAAAAACAAGGAGTAGAAATTATATCAACAGGTGGAACATATAAAAAGTTAAAAGATGAAGGCGTAAAGGTAATGGAAATATCAGAATTAACAGGATTTCCAGAATGCTTAGATGGAAGAGTAAAAACATTACATCCAATTGTACATGCAGGAATTTTAGCAAGAAGAGATAAGCCAGACCATGTTAAACAGTTAAAAGATTTAAATATTGATACAATTGATTTTGTTGTTGTCAATCTATATCCATTTAAACAAACAATATTAAAAGAAGGTGTAACTAGAGAAGAAGCAGTAGAAAATATTGATATTGGCGGACCTACTATGTTAAGAAGTGCAGCAAAAAATTATCAAGATGTAACAGTTATTACAAATCCAGAGGATTATGATGTAGTATTAAAAGAACTAGAAGAAACAGGAAGTGTATCAAAAGAAACAAAGTTCAGGTTAATGCAAGCTGTTTTTGAGCATACTGCTAATTATGATGCTATGATTGCAAATTATTTAAAAGAGCAAAGACAAGATGAAAGTTTACCAGAAAAACTAACATTAACATATGAAAAAGTACAAGATATGCGTTATGGTGAAAACCCACATCAAAAAGCAGCATTATATAAAGAAATTGGAAAATGTGAAGGTTCACTTACAACAGCAAAACAATTAAATGGAAAAGAATTATCATTTAACAATATTAATGATACAAATGGAGCATTAGAATTATTAAAAGAATTTGAAGAGCCAACTGTTGTAGCATGTAAGCATGGAAATCCATGTGGAGTTGGAAGTAGCGATGATATATATGAAGCATGGAGAAAAGCTTTTGAAGCAGACAAAACATCTATTTTTGGAGGAATTGTTGTTGTAAATAGAGAAGTAACTACCAAAATGGCAAAAGAAATGAAAGAAATCTTTTTAGAGGTAATTGTTGCACCATCATATGAAGCAGAAGCATTAGAAATATTGAAAACAAAGAAAAATGTAAGAGTATTAGAATTACCAAATATTTCTACTAAACAAAAAGAAAATGCATATGATATTAAAAAAATCAACGGTGGTGCTATTGTACAAACAATTGATTCCAAATTATTAGATGAATATGAAGTTGTAACAGAAACAAAGCCAACACAAGAGCAATTAGAAGATTTATTATTTACATGGAAGATTGTAAAATATGTTAAATCAAACGGTATTGCTCTTGGAAAAGGAAAACAATCAATTGGAATTGGACCAGGTCAAGTAAATCGTATTTGGGCAACTAAACAAGCAATAGAGCATGGAGAGGAATTAATTGAAAAAGGAATTACTAAAGGAGCAGTATTAGCATCAGATGCATTTTTTCCATTTTCAGATTGTGTAGAAGAAGCGCATAAAGCTGGAATAACAGCTATCATTCAACCAGGAGGATCAATCAAAGACCAAGATTCAATTGACAAATGTAATGAATATGGAATCACGATGTTATTTACAAAAATGAGACATTTTAGACATTAATAAAAGAAAGGAAGGATAAATTATGCAGGAAGAGCAAGAATTAGACATAAATCATTTAATGCAAATTAGAAGAGAAAAATTGCAAGAATTACAACAAGAAGGAAAAGACCCTTTTGAAATCACAAAATTTAATAGAACAAATACAGCAGGAGAAATTAAAGCAGATTATGAAAATTTTGAAGGAAAAGATGTAACTGTAGCTGGAAGAATTATTGCTAAAAGAATTATGGGAAAAGCATCATTTTGTACGATACAAGACAGTAATGAAAAAATTCAAAGTTATGTGAGTATAAATGATTTGGGAGAAGAATCTTATAAAGCATTTAAAACATTTGACATAGGAGATATCATAGGTATAACAGGATTTGTATTTAAAACAAAAACAGAAGAAATTTCTGTACATGCAAAGGAAGTAACTTTACTTTCAAAATCATTAAGACCATTACCAGAAAAATTTCATGGATTAAAAGATCCAGATTTACGTTATAGACAAAGATATACAGATTTAATAGTTAATCCAGAAGTAAAGCAAACTTTTCTTTTAAGAAGTAAAATTATAAGTAAAGTCAGAGAAATATTAGAAGAAAAAGGATATTTAGAAGTAGAAACACCAATTTTAAATACTATATCTGGAGGGGCTTCAGCAAGACCATTTATTACACATCATAACACATTAGATATTGATATGTATTTAAGAATTGCTCTAGAACTTAATTTAAAGAGATTAATTGTAGGTGGATTTGACAAAGTATATGAAATTGGTAGAGTATTTCGTAATGAAGGAATGGATATAAGACATAATCCAGAATTTACGATGTTAGAATTATATGCCGCTTATGAAGATTTTCACGATATGATGGATATTACTGAAGAAATTTTTTCAAGAACGGCAAAAGAGGTATTAGGAACAACAAAAATCACATATCAAGGACAAGAAATAGATTTAACTCCAGGATGGAAACGAATTACGATGGTAGATGCTATTAAAGAAGCAACAGGAATCGATTTCAACCAAATTGAAACAGATGAAGAAGCTGTAAAACTTGCAAAGGAAAGAAATCTAGAAATTCCAGAAATTAAGCAAACTAGAGGGGATATTATTAGTGTTTTCTTTGATGAATATGTTGAGAAAACTCTAATCCAACCAACATTTATTTATGAATATCCAGTAGAAATTTCACCACTTGCAAAGAAATGTCCGAATAACAAGAAAATGACAGAAAGATTTGAAGTGTTTATTGGTGGACGTGAATATGGAAATGCTTTTTCAGAATTAAATGATCCAATTGACCAATATGAAAGATTTAAAAAACAAGTAGAAGCAAAAGAAGCTGGAGATGAAGAAGCGGGCATGATGGACGAAGATTATATTCAGGCATTAGAAATAGGATTACCTCCAACAGGTGGTTTAGGAATTGGAATTGATAGACTTATTATGCTATTAACAGATTCTGCTTCTATTAGAGATGTATTATTATTCCCAACAATGAAACCATTAAGCTAATATTATAAATTATAAGCAAGTTCTAACATAAAAGAACTGTATTTAAACATACAAGTTTTGAAAGATAATTATAAAGGAGGAACTAATGTTTAATTTTTCATTTGATAAAAGAACTATGTATATCATAGTAGGAATATTAATTTTAATAGGTGTATTGCAATATATAGCAAATCCAGCACAATTATATAGTTTATTAATTAGTATACCAGGAGTATTAATAGCTATTACATTTCATGAATTTGCTCATGCTTTTGCAGCTGACAAATTAGGTGATGATACAGCTCGAAGAGAAGGAAGGCTTAGTTTAAATCCTAAAGATCATATAGATCCAATTGGAGGATTAATGCTTTTAGTAGCAGGATTTGGATGGGGAAAACCTGTACATGTAAACCCAACTAATTATACAAGAAAAATGTCAATGGAAAAAGGTGAAGCAATTGTTTCAATTGCTGGACCATTAATGAATTTTATTTTAGCATTTGTTTTTGCATTAATATATTGTGCAATATATAAATTTGCAGGATTAGCATTTTTAACATCAACAGTAGGAAAAGCAGTAATTCTAATTGTAGCAGGTGTTGTATCAATTAATATTGGTCTAGGTGTTTTTAATTTGATACCATTACCACCATTAGATGGCTCAAAGGTATTGATTCCTTTTTTACCATATAAAGCAAAAGAATGGTTTATAAACAATGGGCAAATTTTTTATATTATATTTGTCTTAATTTGGCTAACAGGTATAGCAGGAACAATTATTACACCAGCAATTCAAGCTGTTAGCAATGGAATTTTAAGCTTAGCTGAAATGATTTTTGGAATATAGTTATCACATGGAAGGGCTAAAAATATATGAAAGATATTATTACACTAGGAATTGAATCAAGTTGTGACGAAACATCAGTAGCAGTTATAAAAAATGGAAGAGAAATATTATCAAATATAATAGATACACAAATTCCAATCCATGAAAAATATGGAGGAGTTGTACCAGAAATTGCTTCTAGAAATCATATAGAAGCAATTTCTCGTGTAACTAAAAAAGCATTGGAAGAGGCTAAAATAACATTTGAACAAATTGATGCTATTACACCAACATATGGACCAGGTTTGGTAGGAGCTTTATTAGTAGGACTTTCATATGCAAAAGCTATTAGCTATGCAATAAATAAACCACTTGTTGGAGTAAACCATATAGAAGGACATATTGCAGCTAATTACATCACATACAAAGATTTAGAACCACCATTTTTGTGTGTTATGATGTCAGGAGGAAATACACAAATTATTCATGTAAAAGATTACTGTAAATTTGAAGTTTTAGGGAAAACACGTGATGATGCTATACGGAGAAGCTTTTGATAAAGTTGCAAGAGTAATAGGATTAGGGTATCCAGGCGGACCAAAAGTAGACAAATTGGCACAAGAAGGAAATCCTACAATATTATTACCAAAAACACATTTTGAAAATCTGGATTTTAGTTTTAGTGGAATAAAAACTGCAGTAATAAACTTACATCACAAAACACCAGACATAAATAAAGCAGATTTATGTGCAAGTTTTCAAAAAACAGTAACAGAAATATTAATTGAAAATGTTCAAAAAGCAATTGAAATGACAGGAATAAAAACAGTAACATTAGCTGGAGGAGTATCAGCAAATACATATATAAGAAAAGCCTTTTCAGATTTGCAAGAAATAAAAGTATATATGCCAGATATAAAGTTATGTACAGATAATGCAGCAATGATAGGATCTGCAGGGTATTACAACTATATGTCTGGGAAAAGAGACAATTTAAATTTAAATGCAATACCAAACGCGCAATTAGGAATTTAATTTGTGTCTATTGTGTCCATTTGTCCATTTTGGGACGGTCCTTTTTTGGACATTTCCAAATGTCCAAAAAAGGACCGTCCCAAAATGGACAAATGGACACAAATAAGCAAAGAAGGGAGTTGAGTATATATGGCAATTTTTGCAATCGGAGACTTGCATTTATCTTTTCAAGAAAATAAGCCAATGAGTGTCTTTGGGGATAATTGGCAAGAACATGAAGAAAAGATAAAACAGAATTGGAAAAATCGCGTAAAAGATGGAGATACAGTGCTATTGCCAGGAGATTTTTCATGGTCTATGTATCTAGAAAATTGTTTTGCAGATTTTACATATTTACAACAACTTCCAGGGAAAAAGATATTATTAAAGGGAAACCATGATTACTGGTGGACAACATTAAGTAAAATGAATAATTATATAATAGAAAACAATTTCACATCAATAAATTTTTTACATAATAATAGCTACTTGTGTGAAGGATATATAATAGCAGGAACAAGAGGTTGGACACAGTCAAATGATGAAGAAGATAAAAGAATAGTTAATAGAGAAACAATAAGATTGGAGCTGTCTATAAAAGATGGAATAGAAAAATTTGGAAAAGATAAGCCAATTATTGTATGTATGCATTATCCACCAGTGACAAACTTCAATATACAAAATCAAGATTATTCACCATTTATTGAAATTATGAAAAAATATAATGTAAAAACATGTATTTATGGACATTTACATAGCACAGCTATTCAAGATGCAATACAAGAGAATGTAGAAGGAATTGATTTAAAACTTGTTAGTGCGGATTCATTAAATTTTGAAGTAATACAAATTATATAAAAGGAGCTAGTATGGTCGATTTAAAAAAAGATGTAAAATATATAAAAGGTGTTGGACCAAATCGAGCTGAATTATTAAATAAGTTAGGCATTTTTACATTACAAGATTTAATTACTTATTATCCAAGAGCCTATGAAGATAGAAGCAAACCCAAAACATTATTTGAATGTATTGATGGTGAAGAAACACTAATAGAAGTAGTTGCAACAAGTCGAATTGTGGAAACGCGATTTGGAAAGAAAACTATGCAAAAATTGATGATAAGTGATGAAACAGCTAATGCAGAAGCAGTATGGTTCAATCAAACTTATCTAAAATCTAAATTTTCAATAGGCAAAAAATATCGTATGTATGGAAAAATAGACAAAAAATATAGAAAAATTCAAATATTATCACCTGTATTTGATGAATATGGGTATACACAAAATACTGGTAGAATAGTACCCCTATATCCATTAACATATAATCTTTCACAAAATATTTTAAGAAAAATCATGGAAAATGCAATAGAAGAAGTGTATGGAAATCTCTCAGAAACTTTACCAGAATATATATTAAAAAAATATTCATTACCATCTATTAATAAAGCAACAAAAACAATTCATTTTCCAGAAGAATTACAAGACTTTCAAATTGCAAGAAATCGTTTAGTATTTGAAGAATTATTAATGACACAATTAGCATTATTAAAGTTAAAATATCATGACATGCACCAAATAAAAGGGATTACATTTTCAAATAAACACAAAATATCTGAGATAATAAAAATCTTTCCATTTAAGTTAACAAATGCACAAATGCGAGTATTACAAGAAATTGAAAATGATATGGAATCTCCTAAGATGATGAACCGTTTATTACAAGGAGATGTAGGGTCAGGAAAAACAGCAGTTGCAATGTGTTCTGCATACAAAGCAGTGAAAAGTGGATATCAAGCAGTAATCATGGCACCAACAGCAATTTTAGCAACACAACATTTAGAAAATTTCAAGAAAATGTTATCAAGTCTAGATATAAATTGTGAATTATTGATTTCCGGAATTACTAAAAAGAAAAAAGAAGAAATTTTACAAAAATTAAAAAATGGAGAAATTGATATATTAATCGGAACACATGCAGTTTTAGAAGATAATGTAGAATTTAAAAATTTAGGATTAGTTGTAACAGATGAACAACACAGATTTGGAGTTAGACAAAGAAGTAAAATAACCAAGAAAGGTCAAAATCCAGATGTATTAGTAATGACAGCAACACCAATTCCAAGGACATTAGCTTTAATTCTTTATGGTGATTTGGATATTTCTATTATTGATGAATTACCACCAAACAGGAAAAAAATAGAAACATTTGCTGTAACAAAACGTATGCAAGAACGAATTGACAATTTTATTAGAAAGCAAATTAATGAAGGAAGACAAGCATATATTGTTTGTCCATTAGTAGAAGAAGGCGAAGATAATAATCTAAAATCTGTAATAGAATTAGCAGAAAAATATCAAAAGGAAATTTTTCCAGAATATTGTGTAACATATTTACATGGAAAAATGAAACCAAAAGAAAAAGATGATATTATGTTGAAATTTAAAAATCATGAAATTGATATATTAATTTCAACAACTGTTATTGAAGTAGGTGTAGATGTACCAAATAGCAATATTATGGTAATTGAAGATGCACAGAGATTTGGATTAGCCCAATTACATCAATTACGAGGAAGAGTGGGAAGAGGAGAGTATCAATCGTATTGTATTTTGAAATATGAAGGAAATAGTGAAAATATTCGAAAAAGAATGAAAGTTATGTGTGATACAAATGATGGGTTTATCATATCTGAAAAAGACTTAGAATTAAGAGGAAGTGGAGACTTTTTTGGAACAATGCAACACGGACTACCAGAATTTAAAATAGCAAATTTATTTGAAGATATGCCAATTTTAAAAAAAGCACAAATAGTTGCACAAGAAATTATGAATAAAGATCCAGATTTGAAATTGCTAGAAAATAAGCTGTTACAACGAGTTGTAAATCAAAAATTAGAAAGATTAGGAACAGGAACACTATAATTACTTGACCTTAATTAATTTATATGGTACACTAAGAACAATAGAACATAACTATATTCTATTTAACATATATTTTACTGTAAGAGGGTGACAAAAATGATTAAATTTACAAAAATGCATGGGCTAGGGAATGATTATGTATATATTGATGCCATAAATCAAGATATCAAAGAACCATCATCTCTAGCTCAATTTGTTAGTAATAGAAATTTTGGAGTAGGGTCAGATGGTCTAATCTTAATTTGTAAAAGTGATATAGCTGATTTTAAAATGAGTATGTTTAATAGTGACGGAAGCGAAGCAGAAATGTGCGGAAATGGCATCAGATGTGTAGGAAAATTTGTATATGATAAAGGGTTAACAAACAAAACAGAATTAGCTATTGAAACATTAGCAGGCATAAAATACTTACAATTAAATGTTAAAGATGGTAAAGTGGAAACAGTTAAAGTAGATATGGGAGAACCAATTTTTAAACCAGAAGAAATACCAGTCATATCAGAACAAAATCCAGTCAAAGCTTTAAAATCGGTTGCAGATGGAAAAGAATTTATAATGACATGTGTATCAATGGGAAATCCTCATGCTATTACTATTGTGGAAAATGTAAAGCAATTTGATGTTGAAAAATATGGAAAAATATTAGAAGTAGATAAATTATTTCCAAAACGTATTAATGTAGAATTTATTGAAATCGTAGATAAAAATAGAATAAAAATGCGTGTGTGGGAGAGAGGTTCAGGAGAAACATTAGCTTGTGGTACAGGAGCTTGCGCTACAGCTGTAGCTTGTTGTATTAATGGATATACTGAGCGACAAGTAATAGTAGAATTATTAGGTGGAAATTTACAAATAGAATGGAACAATGAAAACAACCATGTATATATGACTGGTCCAGCAGTGACTGTATTTGAAGGAGAGTTAATTCAATAATAAGAAAGGAATTTTAAAATGAGTTATATAAATGAAAATTTTTTAGAATTACAAGAAAGTTATTTATTTTCAACAATTGCTAAAAAAGTTGCAAAATATACAGAAGAAAATCCAGATAAAAAAATTATTAAATTAGGAATAGGTGATGTTACAAGACCAATAGTTCCAGCCTGCATAAATGCTCTACACAAAGCAGTAGATGAAATGGGAACAATACAAGGATTTAAAGGATATGGACCGGAACAAGGATATGAATTTTTAAGAAAAGCAATTGTAAAAAATGATTATCAATCAAGAGGGATAGAAATAGAGGAAGATGAAATTTTTGTATCAGATGGTGCAAAATGTGATACAGGAAATATTGTTGATATTTTTGCAAAAGAAAATATTGTTGCTTTAACAGATCCTGTTTATCCTGTATATCTAGATACAAATGTTATGGCAGAAAGAAGCGGAAAGTTTAATCCAAATGAAGGAACTTATCAAAATATTATTTATTTACCAGTTATGGCAGAAAATAATTTTAAGCCAGAATTACCTAAACAAAGAGTAGATATGATATATTTATGTTTTCCAAATAATCCAACAGGAACAGTTTTAAATAAGAAAGAGTTACAAAAATGGGTTGACTATGCAAGAGAAAATCATTCTATCATTTTATATGATTCTGCTTATGAAGCTTTTATTACACAAAAGGATGTGCCACATAGTATATATGAAGTACAAGGTGCAAAAGAAGTTGCAATTGAATTTAGAAGCTTTTCAAAAACAGCTGGATTTACTGGCTTAAGATGTGGATATGTAGTAATACCAAAACAAGTAAAAGGATTTACTAAAGAAGGAAAAGAAGTTCAATATAATCAATTATGGAATAGACGTACTTGTACAAAATTTAATGGTGTTTCTTATATTATACAAAGGGCTGCAGAAGCAGTATATTCAGAAGAGGGTCAAAAACAGATTAGAGAAAATATTAATTATTATATGGAAAATGCTAGAATTATTAGAGAAGGATTAGAAAAAGCGGGTATTACATATTATGGTGGTGTAAATGCACCATATGTATGGTTAAAAGTTCCAGAAGGAAAAAGTTCATGGGAGTTTTTTGATATATTATTAAGAGAAAGTAATGTTGTAGGGACACCAGGAAGCGGATTTGGTCCACATGGAGAAGGATATTTTAGATTAACAGCATTTGGTACAAAAGAAAACACAATAGAGGCAATGGAAAGAATAAAAAGTAAAGGATGTTGATTAAGATGTTACAAATTATTGTTAGACTTATTTGTATGGTTATTATATGGCTTGGCATAATTTTAATATTTGATGCAAGGATTTTAACAAAGCGTTTTTTTGGATTTGGTGATCAAAATGAAGGGTCAAGTGGATTAAAAATATTAGGGTTTATTATTACTATTATCAGTGCTATTGTAATGTTAGCTTTTTAAGAATTTTTTGATAAATGTATTGACGTTTTTAGTATAATGTGCTAAGATAAATATTGTTAAAGTTTTGTTTTAAAACTTTTAACTTGCGGATGTGGCGGAACTGGTAGACGCGCTGGTCTTAGGAACCAGTGCCAAAAGCGTGGGGGTTCGAGTCCCTTCATCCGCACCAATAAATATCATTCTAAAAAAGAATGGTATTTTTTAATGCAAA
>CANQJY010000014.1 GCA_947624365.1 uncultured Clostridia bacterium | reverse complement strand
GAAGTCGGACTTTCTGTTCAGAAATAATGTGGTCATAATTTGAAATCGCCTCTGAAAACACACATCCACAATATTTCTGCATATATAATCCAAGTTCTCTAGCCTTAGCCTGTCCCTCTCTAAAACCTATACGAAAATCACGATATAAAAAATCCAATCCATATTTTTTTGCAATTTTCTCTCCTTGTTCCTTTATAACATCATGCTTCTGATAAGGGCTTACAAGTAAAGTTGTTGTAATAGCTGTATACCCATTTTCCTTTGCATATTTAGCTGTTTGTTCCAATCTTACAGGATAGCAATATTCTTGGCAACGAGTATTTAGATTACCAATAACATTTTTACAAAATTCATCTAAACCATATTCTTCTTCAAATATAGCTTGTACATTTATCATTTTACTATATTCTTTTAAAGTATCTCTTCTTGCTTTATATTCAATATATGGATGAATATTTGGATTATACCAATATAAAGTTGGTTCTATTTCTTCTTTTCTTAATGAGTCTATACAATATACGCTACATGGCGCACAACATGTGTGCATTAATAATTTCATTTTATTTCGTCCCTTCTACAACAATATATTTTTCAAATTCTGTTACTTTAAAATCATCTAATTTATATAATTCTTTATCTTCTTTTTTAATCATATATACTATGTTTTCATCATTTTCCATTTGTTCAATTTGTTCAAAATGGTAATTTCCAAATTCAATAACCTGCCTAAATGGTAAACTTGGATTATCATATTTTACAGTTCTTACAAATTCATTTGTATCATATTGAGTGTAAAATAACACATAGATATATGGTTCTTTTATTTGATTAGTAATATAGATATCTTTTTCTTCTAAATTTTTTATATATGAAATTGGTTCTTCTAAACCATTTTCAAATGTATATCCTTGGTTATTATTATCTTGATTAATATAATCTACCATAAATGATACAAATGAAACTATATATATACTCACAATTGCATATATAATATATTTTTTATTACATATTGCATCAATTCCTAATATAGTATAATAAATAATTGGTAATATAATAATATTTAATCTATTAATATTTGGTTCACATACTGGTATCATAAGGATTGAAGCAATTAGCCAAATATTAAATATTCCATTATATTTTACTTCTTTTGCTTCTTTTGAAAATGCTCTAAAAATTCCAATTATAGCAAAAATAATTGAAAATGTGTAAATAATTCCATATGTTTGCATTGCATTCCATGGCAATCCATCATATTGTTGTGCCAATATGGAAATACTATTTTTTATATTGTTATAACTTGTTTCCAAAAATTTATTTGAAAAAATTGAGGTAACAACTTTAAAACGATTGGCTTCTAATTTTGGAATTGTCATAAATGGTAAATTAATTTGTTGTAAATTAAAGGTGTTTATTATAACATATAATATAATTGGCAATGCTATAATTGCTACAATTCCAATTGAAATGAAAGCTTGTTCTATAGTAATTTTCTTTTGTTTCCATAGCCATATTAATAAAGGAATGATAAATACTGGCAAAAACAAATATGATGTTCCATATGCATAACTGCTAATTCCAAATATTACAAATGCGAGATAATAAAATGGCTTTTTATTATCTTCTAATCCTTTTATGAGAAAATAAATAGCTAATAAAATTAAATCAGGAAAAAGATTTGACTCTAATCCCCATCTGCTTTTCATAATATGCCATGGGCATATAGCAAAAAAAGTTAACCCTATTATTGCCAGCTTTTTATTTGATATTTTTCTAAGTATTAGATAAATTATAATAACTGAAATAGAACTTATAATAGCCATAGGAAGACGTACTGCTAAAATGTTTAATCCTAAAATTTTTATAAATGGAATTATTAAATATGTTAATAATGCATTTTGTCCTCCACCCCATGATTCTAAAAATACTGGCAAGAAATTTCCATTCCTATCAATTCCATAATTTGAAATTCCATATGCTTCATATCCAGAAGATATTTCATCTACATTTACAGCATTTGGCATTGCATTAATTCCTATAATTCTAATAGCAACTCCTAATAAAATTATTAATATAACAATAATTTTATAACATTTATCTTTATTGCATATACGCATCATATATTTCTATTTCTCCTATATTTTTAAAATTTTCTTTAACATAATTTATGACCTTTAATGGCGTCTGCCAATTTAGTATATAATCTTCTTTTTTTATAAGATATATTGTATTTTCATCTGCTTCATTATTAATTTTTTCAATTTGCCCTTCTTCTCCATCTTTTCCTATATTTCCTTTTAAAAACATGTCATAATCTTTCGTATATTTGTCTAATGGAATTGTATAAACTGCACTTTCTGCATCTAATATATACACCTTTATTCCTTGTTCTTCTTTTTGTTGTATATATTTATCTATTTCTATAATCCTTGTTTTTAAATTTTCTGATATTTCAATATTTCTATAGTGTGTTATTGTTTTATTTATCTTTCCATTTGTATAATTATTTATATAATACTGTAAATTTTCTACACATTTAATTCCAATGATAGCTACCATAGTAATCCAAATTATCAATGTAATAGTTTTATAATGAAATTTTTTTTGTTTACATGATATCTTTCTATACCATATTTGTGCTAATATAAAAATACAATATGTAATTGTAATAATTGCAATTGTAACACCTATCAAAAAATGAATTTTATCAGAAATTGGATAAATAACTACTAACATTGGTAAACTATATAATGTTAGTTTTTGGATATTTTTAAATTTTTCCTCAACTTCTATTGGCATTTCTGGTTTTTTAATGCTAATAATTTTCGTTATAATTGATGTTAATATTGTTATACTAACTGTAATTGGTATTATTTTTGCTAAAATTACTACTTCTATTGATTCATTATCAAATAATTTTTTATATGGTATATAATTATTAAAAGTACTTATTCCTTGTACTGCATAATTCATAAAATCTTTTACTGAATTTGTAATTAGCAAATATGCTAATAATAATATACATGGAATTGAAATTCCTAATATACGTTTTCCAAATTCTTTTAGATTACATTTTTCTATAAAAGGTGCAACTACAACTGCTATAGCTATTATTGCCCCTATACTCTGTTTTGTACAAATAGCTAATCCTGCTAAAATTCCTATCCAAAAAGATTTATTTTTTGTCTTTTCTGTTTCTTTTTTTAGTTCTATATATAAAATACTTAAACTAAAAAACAAAACCATGTAATTATAGTCAATACAATATATTTCACGGAACAGTAGTCCTATTCCTATTGTAATAATCATACTAATATTAATTTCTTTGGTAAGTAGTTTTACTATTTTGAATATCATATATAAAATTGCTGTTCCTAAAATTCCTGCAAGTATTCTCATTATAATTAACTCATTTGTTATCAATTTTAGAAAAATACTATTTAGAAATGGTAATAAGGGTGTTGTAATTGTACTAATTTCTTTGTAAGGTATTTTTCCATCTGCTATATTTTTTGCTACATTGTAATTCCATATTTCATCTAAATTTCCTAATGGATTTATTAATATTGTACTAAAAATGGCTATAAATATAAATACTATCAATAGGTATTCTTTTTTTAATAATTTTTTCATCTTTTCTCCTATCCCAAATATGTATATCCCATATGTTGATAAGCTGGTGGTAATACAGTTCTTCCTCTTAATGTTCTAGCAACAAATCCTATTTGAATTAGATATGGCTCATAAACATCTTCAATTGTATCAACTTCTTCCCCTATTGTTGCTGCTAATGCTTCTATTCCAACTGGTTTTCCTGCATATTGTACAATCATAGTTTCTAATAATTTTCTATCAATTTCATCTAATCCTAATTCATCAATTTCCAATTTATTTAAAGCATGTTTTGTTATTTTTAAATTAATTTTACCATCTCCTAAAACAGCTGCATAATCTCTTACTCTTTTTAGAAGTCTGTTGGCAATTCTAGGTGTTCCTCTTGACCTTCTTGCAATTTCAATTGCTGCTAGATCTTCAATGTCTACTTCTAATATATGACTAGAACGCTTAACAATTTTAGTTAAATCTTCTACAGAATATAACTCTAATCTATGTACGATTCCAAATCTATCTCTCAAAGGTGTTGTCAATGCACCTGCTTTTGTAGTTGCTCCAATTAATGTGAATTTGGGTAAATCAAGTCTAATAGATCTAGCACTTGGTCCTTTTCCTATAATAATATCTAAAGTATAATCTTCTAATGCTGGATATAATATTTCTTCTACACTCTTACTAAGTCTATGAATTTCATCAATAAACAAAACATCAAATTCAGATAAATTAGTAAGTAGTGCTGCTAAATCCCCGGGCTTTTCAATTGCTGGTCCTGATGTTATTTTAATATTTGCATTCATTTCATTTGATATAATATTAGACAATGTTGTTTTTCCTAACCCAGGTGGTCCATATAGCAAAACATGGTCTAATGCCTCTCCTCTTTTTTTAGCTGCCTCAATATATATTTTCATGTTTTCTTTTATTTTATCTTGACCTATATATTCTTCTAAAGTTTTTGGCCTTAATGAATTTTCTAATCTCTCTTCACTAGCATTCTCTAGTTCTGGATTAATTAATCTTTCCTCTTCCATTTTTCCTCCTTTATTCAATTAGGATGTCCAAAATGGGACGGTCCTTTTTTGGTCAAAATGTCCAAAAAAGGACCGTCCCATTTTGGACATCGCTAATTGAACATTATGCTATAAAATTTTCTATGATTTCTAGCATTTTCTGGTTGTTTGGTTTGTATTCTTTGGGAATAAATGTGTTTGCTATTTGTATTGCTTTTTCTAATTCTTCTACTTCATTTATCCCTATGATATATCCTTGTTTACTAAATACATCTACTATTTCCTGTTGATGGTCATTTACGTGTTCTAAATATTGATGTTTACGTGGTACAGCTATAACTTTTTTTCCAAACTTTAATGATGTTATAATTGAACCTGCTCCACCATGTGTGATAATGATTGATGCTTGTTTTTGATATTCTTGGAGTTCTGTTTTTGGTACTAGGCTGAATATTTGCATATTTTTACTTTCATATTTTGTGTACCCTGCTTGCACTATCACTTCTTCTTTAATAACTTCTTTTTCTATTAATTTATCCACTTCTTCTAATAATCTGTGGAAACTATTATTTTGCGTTCCTAACATTACAAGTATCATTAATATATCAATCCTCCATATACTGCTTTTGGATATAGTTTTAACATTTCTTCCCATTGTACTATAAATAAATCTGCAATTGGATATATAAGCCTACCTGTTGCTGTTTTTTTATTAGTGTTTGCAATGGTTTCAATGTAAATAATTTTACTTCTAAAAATTTTTCCTATAATACACATTGGTCCTGCTGTATGTGTTCCTGTTGTAACTATTGCTTTTGGTCGTATTCTAAAATATAGATAAACTGTTTTTAAACATAAATATAAGTATTTAAAAATATATGTAAATAATTTTGCCCTTGTTCCATATGGCAAAAAGAATAATTTTTCTCCATATTGTTCTTTTAAACTAATATTAGATTTGTCTTTTTCTGTGACAATATAATAATCATATTTTTCGAATAAAGGTTTTAGCTGTAATAATTCTTCTAAATGTCCACCTGTACTAGATATAAACATCACTTTTTTCTTCATTTTTTTGCCATTTTCCCTTCTTATATTTTTATATAATTATTATATATTTTTTTTCTTATAATGTCTAGCAATTTGGTATTTTTTGTATAAAATATATATCAAAAAGTCAAGATTTTAAATTTGAAAATCTTGACTTTCTATTTTTATCCAAATATTCCTCGTTTTTTTATTGGTGGCTGTTCATTCATTGTTTTAGCTAATTGTGTTAATAAATCTCTTTGCTCTTTTGTCAATTTTTTTGGTGTTTGTACAATTACAGTAAATATATAATCTCCTTGTGATGATGAGTTTACATTTTTAAATCCTTTATTTCGGATTGTAAATTTCGTTCCTGTTTGTGTTCCTTCTGGAATTTTGTATTTTTCCTTTGCTCCATCAACCATTGGAATTTCTATTTCTGCCCCTAATGTTGCTTGTGTTATTGTAACAGGAATATCACATAATACATTATTATCTTTTCTAGTAAATATATTATGCCTTTTTATTCTTACTGTTATATATAAGTCTCCATTTGGTCCGCCTTTTTCTCCTGGATCTCCTTCTCCTCTTAATACAACTGTTTGTTCATTATCAATTCCTGCCGGTATACGTACTTTGATTTTGGGCTGTTTTCTAACTGTTCCTTTTCCTTTACAAATATCGCATGGCTCTTTAATAATTTCTCCTGTTCCATGACATTCAGAACATGTTCTTGTTGTTTGTACTTGACCTAAAATCGTATTTTGAACTTGTCTAATTTGACCTGTTCCATGGCAACTTGGGCATTTCATAGGATTTGTTCCTGGTTTAGCTCCTGTTCCATGGCAATGGTTACATGTTTCGTTTCTAGTAATTATAATTTCTTTTTCTACCCCTAAATATGACTCTTCAAATGTAATATCAATACGCAGATTTAGATCTGCACCTTTTCGTGGTCCATTTTGCTTAGTTCTTCCAGATTGCCTTCCAAAACCACCAGTGAAAAAAGATGAGAAAATATCTCCTAAATCTCCAAAGTCACCAAAGCCATCAAAGCCTGAGCCATTATATGAATAATATCCACCTTGGCCACCAAATGGTCCTCCAGCCCCGCCAAAGCCTTGAGGTCCATCTGGTCCAAATTGATCATACATTCTTCTTTTTTGAGGATCTGACAAAGTTTCATAGGCTTCATTGACTTCTTTAAATTTTGCTTCCGCTTCTTTTTTATTATTGGGATTTGCATCAGGATGATACTGTTTTGCCAATTTTCTATAGGCTTTTTTTAGTTCATCATCTGTTGCATTTTTATTAACTCCTAGCACTTCATAATAGTCTCTTTTATTAGCCATTTTTTCTTCCTCTCAATTTTATTTATCATCTTCTACTTTATAATCAGCATCATATACATTTCCATTATCTGTATTACCATCTTGGTTTTCTGCATTTGAATCTGCTCCCTCTGCAGGATTTGGATTTGCATTTTTATATAATTGTTCTGACATATCATAGAATACTTTTGTTAATTTTTCTGTTGCTTCTTTAATTTTTTCTGTGTCGTTAGTTTCTAATGCTTTCTTTGTATTTTCTATTTCTGTTTCTACTTTTGATTTTTCTTCACTGCTAATTTTATCTCCTAAATCTGTTAATGTTTTTTCACTGTTATATACTAAACTTTCTGCATTGTTTTTAACTTCAATTTCTTCTTTCTTCTTTTTATCCTCTGCAGCATGTGCTTCTGCATCTTTTACAGCTTTGTCTATATCTTCTTCTGTTAAATTAGTTGATGCTGTGATAGATACATTTTGGCTATTTCCAGTTGCCATATCTTTTGCAGATACGTGTACAATTCCATTTGCATCAATATCAAATGTAACTTCAATTTGTGGTACACCTCTTGGTGCTGCTGGAATTCCTGTTAATTGAAATCTTCCTAATGTTTTGTTGTATGCTGCCATTTCTCTTTCTCCTTGTAGAACATGTACTTCTACTGATGTTTGACCATCTGCTGCTGTAGAGAATATTTGTGATTTTTTAGTTGGTATTGTTGTATTTCTTTCAATCAATTTTGTAAATACTCCACCATATGTTTCAATTCCTAGTGATAATGGTGTAACATCTAACAATACTAAATCTTTTACATCACCTGAAAGAACACCACCTTGAATTGCTGCACCTATTGCAACACATTCGTCTGGGTTTATTCCTTTATCTGGTTCTTTTCCTGTGATTTTTTTAACCATTTCTTGTACTGCTGGTACTCTTGTTGATCCACCAACTAATAGTACTTTATTAATATCATTTGCTGATAATCCTGCATCTTTTAAAGCTTGGTTAACAGGTCCTGCTGTTCCTTCTACTAAATCATGAATTAATTCTTCAAATTTTGCTTTTGTTAAATTAATATCTAAATGTTTTGGTCCTGTACTATCAGCTGTGATAAATGGTAAATTAATTTGTGTTTGTTGTACACCTGACAATTCAATTTTAGCTTTTTCTGCAGCTTCTTTCAATCTTTGCATTGCCATTTTATCTGTTTTTAAATCGATTCCATTTGATTTTTTAAATTCTGATACTAAGTAATCTATAATTGCATTATCAAAATCGTCTCCTCCTAAGTGTGTATTTCCACTTGTTGATAATACTTCAAATACTCCATCACCAATATCTAGAATAGATACATCAAATGTACCTCCACCTAAATCATAGATTAATATTTTTTGTTCTTGTTCTTTATCCATTCCATATGCTAAAGCTGCTGCTGTTGGCTCGTTTATAATTCTTAAAACTTCTAATCCTGCTATTTTACCTGCATCTTTTGTTGCTTGTCTTTGACTATCATTAAAGTATGCTGGTACAGTAATAACTGCTTGCGTTACTTTTTGTCCTAAATAATTTTCTGCATCTGTTTTTAATTTTTGTAATATCATTGCTGAAATTTCTTGTGGAGTAAATTCATCTCCCTCTATTTTTACTTTTTCTGCTGTTCCCATTTTTCTTTTGATTGAAATAACTGTGTTATCAGGGTTTGTTACTGCTTGACGTTTTGCAATTTGTCCTACCAATCTTTCTCCATTTTTAGAAAATGCTACAACAGATGGTGTTGTTCTATTTCCTTCTGCATTTGGTATAACAACTGCTTCTCCCCCTTCCATTACTGATACACATGAATTTGTTGTTCCTAGGTCAATACCTATAATCTTTCCCATTTTTATTCCTCCTTGAAATTTTATATTTTTTAAAATTAAATAACTTAATTAGTTTGCTACCACTACCATTGAATGTCTGATAACTTTTGTTCCAATTCGATAGCCTTTTCTATATTCTTGTACAATTTCTTTTTCACCTTTTGTTTCATCTTGAATACTTGATACTGCTTCATGTAATTCTGGGTCAAATGTTTCTCCTACTGTTTTAATTTCTTCTACTCCTTTTGATTTTAGTGTGTCTTGAAATTGTTTTAATACTAATTCAATTCCTTTTTTAAATTCTTCATCTTTAGTTTCTACTTTTACTGCATTTTCTAAGTTGTCTAATATTGGTAACATATTTCCTATTATATCTGCTAAAATCATATTATATAAATTGTCTCTTTCTTTTTGACTTCTTTTTTTATGATTTTCAAATTCTGCTAGTATTCTTTTATATCTATCTGTAAGTTCATCTAATTCTTGTTGAATTTGTTGTTCTTCGTTTTCTTTACCTTCTTCTTCTAATTTTTCTTTTTCTTCTAACTCTTCCTTTTTTTCTGCTTCTGCCATTTTATTCTCCTTCCTTTCACATATCTTTTTCATTTAATTTTTTACTAATATATTTCATAACAGATATAACTTTTGAATAATCCATTCGTTTAGGGCCTATTATTCCAATTGTTCCTAAATCTTTATTTCCAACTTTATGTTTAAATGTGATAATACTAAAATCTTTCAGTTGTTCTTTTTCATTTTCATCCCCTATATATACGTTAATGTCTTTTGCAAATCCAGTATTTAACATATCTGCCATAAGTTCTTTTTCATCAATTATATTTATAAAATTTTTTGCTACAGCTAAGCTGTTAAATTCAGGTAAATCAAAAGCTTTGTTAGCGCCTTCTAAATATACTTGTCTTTCCTCTTGTAATACTTTTTTTATTTGCTCAATAATTGGTTTTATTACTTTTACACTATATTTCATTTCGTTTATTAAGTATTCTTGTAAAGGTACGTCTATAATTTCTATTGGCTGGTTTTTTAATTTATTATTAAACATATAATTAATTGTTTCAACTTGTTTTTCTGTAATATCCTCATCAAATTTGATAATAGTTTCTTTAACCATTCCTGTATTTGTTAAAATAATTGCCATTAACATTCTGCTACCTAACAAAACAAATTTAATTTCTTCAATACATTGCGTTTCTGGGCTTGGTCCTATTGCTACTGTTGTATAATGTGTAACTTCTGAAATAGTTGTTGTTGTTAGTTTAGTTAATTCTTCTATTTCATTTACTTTTGTTTCTAATTTTTCACTAATATATTTAATTTCTTCTAAACTGATGTTATCATCTCTAAGTAATTCATCTACATAGTATCTATATCCTTTTTCTGATGGAATTCTTCCACTCGATATATGTGTTTTTTCTAAATATCCGGCTTTTTCCAAATCTGCCATTTCGTTTCTGATAGTTGCACTACTATAATTTAATTCTTCTTTTTTTGTTAATTGATTTGAGCTGATTGGTTCTGCTGTATTTACATATTCTTCTACAATAGCTTGTAAGACTTTTTTCTTTCTTTGGTCTAACAAATTTATCACCTCTTTTAGCACTCTGATTGTTTGATTGCTAATTCTTATATATATTATATCCATTTTTAGCACTTGTCAATACTTTCTGCTAATTTTTTTGTGAATTTTTTGTGAACATTTATATATTTTTAAAAATATTGTTGTTTTTACTTGAATTTATTCTAATTTTGGTATAGTATATATTCAGTAAAAAAGTATACATAGGAGGATTGGTTATGCCAAAAGAAACAAAAGAAGCAAAAACAAGTAAAGTAACAGTATCTACAACAAAAAAGTCTACCGCTAAAAAGCCAGTTAGAACAAAAAAATCTACTACCAAAAGTGCTACTACAAAAAAAGTAGAACCATCTAAAAAATCTACTACAACCAAAAAAGCATCAAAAAGAACAACTGTAAAAAAGACCACTACAAAAAAAACAACTAGAACTAAAAAGGCAGTAACTGATAAAAAAGTAGATATAATAGAATATTATGATTTACCATATCGCTATAATCAAACTATTGTAAAGCTACTTGCTCAAACTCCAAATACATTGTTTATTTATTGGGATATTTCTGATATGGATAGAGAAAATTTCAAAAAGCAATATGGAGATAACTTTTTTGACAAAACACGCCCTGTTTTAATAGTACATAATGATACAATGCAATATAGTTTTGAGATAGAAATTAATGATTTTGCAACTTCTTGGTATTTACATGTTCAAGATGCAAATTGTAATTACCGTATTGAGCTTGGTAGAAGACCAATTCCAGAATATATTAAAAATGAGCCTATTGCTTTACCAGATTATTTTTATGTTAGTATTTCTAATCCACTTACTTCACCAAATGATCACATATTATTTTCAGATAAAGATATTTTAATTAGAAATATGAAAACAAATAATTATTATCGAAAATCAATTTCAACATTTAAGATAAAAAATATTTATGACCTATATCAAAAATTATATAAAGAAGAAAATGAAATTGGTAACCCATCATCTGGAAACATTCATATAAGAAAATTTTAATTAGGAGTATATCATGCAAGAGAAAAAAGGATATGTCAGTTTTGTATTACATGCACATTTGCCATTTATACATCATCCGGAAAGTGATGATTATTTAGAAGAATCATGGTTATATGAAGCAATTTCAGAAACATATATTCCACTACTGACAAATTTTCAAAAATTAGTAGATGAAGGTGTAGATTTTCGTATTACAATGTCTATCACACCTCCTTTACTTTCTATGTTAGATAATAAATTATTACAAAAAAAATATATTAATTATCTAAAAAAGTTAATTGAATTATCTAAAAAAGAAATTGTTAGAACTGCTTATGACGAACGTTTAAATAAGCTATCTCACTATTATTATGACAGATATTCAAATGATTTACATCTTTTTAGAGACGTATATAATTGTAATTTAATTGAAGCTTTTAAGCATTTCCAAGATATTGGTGTTTTGGAAATTATTACTTGTGGTGCAACACATGGATATTTCCCTATTTTATATGTAAATGAAAAAACAGTACGTGCACAAATTGCTGTTGGTGTACAAACATATGAAAAATATTTCGGAAGAAAACCTCGTGGTATTTGGTTACCTGAATGTGGCTATATACCAGAAGCTGATAAATATTTGAGAGAATTTGGGATTGAATATGTAATTACTGAAACTCATGGTATATTATATGCAGATCCTACACCTATTTATGGTACTTTTGCACCTATTGTTTCTCCTGAAGGAGTTGTTGCATTTGGTCGTGATTTAGAATCATCTCGTCAGGTATGGAGTTCTATTAATGGATATCCGGGAGATTTTAACTATAGGGAATTTTATCGTGATATTGGATATGATGCCGATTATGATTATATTAAACCATATATTGCACATAATGGTGCTCGTGTACATACTGGAATTAAATATTATCGTATTACAGGAAAAAGTGAATATAAAGATTATTATAACTTACAGTGGGCTAAAGATTCTGCTGAAAAACAGGCTGGACATTTTCTAGATTCTCGTGTTAAACAAATTAATGATATAAGTCCATATATGGAAAAACCCCCTATTATTTTATGTCCTTATGATGCTGAACTTTATGGTCATTGGTGGTATGAAGGACCTTATTGGCTATATATCTTATTTAAAAAAATTTATTATGATAATTGTAATTTTTCATTAATTACTCCTTCTGAATATATCGATCGTTATCCAGAAATTCAAGTATCAACTCCTTGCCGTTCTAGTTGGGGCGCAAATGGATATAGTGAGGTATGGCTTAATCAAACAAATGATTATGTACATAGACATCTACATGTTGCTGGAGATAGAATGTGTGAATTAGCTTATTTATATCCAAATGCAGAAGGAATACAAAAAGAAGCTCTAAACCAATGTGCACGAGAACTTTTATTAGCTCAAAGTAGTGATTGGCTATTTATAATTACAAATGGCACAATGGTTGATTATGCTAAAAAACGAATTAAAGATCATATTGGTCGTTTTACGAAATTATATGAAAAAATTAAATCAAATCAGATTGATAGTAAATTTTTAAAAAATATTCAAGAAAAAGACTGCTTATTTCCTGATATTGATTATCATATTTATAGTTAAAAATTGTCCCTTTTGGGACAATTTTCATTTTATGCTTTTTTTCATATGATAATGTATAACTTTTCAAGTTTAGTAGATACTAGTTAGGAAGGGAGTTTTTTTAATGAAATCCATTTGTATAAAAACAAACAATGATACATTACTAGCCTATCTACTAAATGAACTACATTTATGTGACTTACAAGATGTTTGTTTTTCACAAAATCAATTTAAACATTATAATAATATTATTATACATTATACTGGTAATAATTCAGATACTTTTATTCATAGAATTGCTGATATTTTGTCTTATATGGTTATAGATGAATTAGAAGAATTTTTTTTGAAAGATTCTATCTCTCAAAATTATTTTTATTTTGATTCAATAGAAAGAAAAAAAATTTTACAAGTTTGTTTTGATATTTGTAGTGATGATTTTACACATTATTTTGATAAAAAATTCTCTTATCTTACAGAGCAATTTTATTTATATTTAAAAGAACATAATTCTATTATATTAACAGGCTTTATATATTTCCGTTTAAAATCTTATTTCTCTATTTTAGATGAAATTGTAGATAATGCCGTTAATCAATTCATGATTGAAAAAGAGTATTTGGAGTTTGTTTCTTTATTAAAACTTTATATTAATTCTCAACCGTCAAATACTGATATTTTACATTTAATATATCTAAAAAATAACTATATATTGTTAGATAATAATATGAATCAAATTGATATTCAGGAATATTTTTTTGATGCAAAATATTTATCTGACATTACTTTTTCAAATAATGATTATTTATTAAATGCATTACTTAATTTACTACCTAAAAAGCTTTATATCCATTTGATTGAAAATTCAATTGATGAATTTTTAAATACTTTGATATTAATATTTGAAAATCATATTGATTTATGTACAGATTGTACTATTTGTCAACTATATAGACATACTTCAAATAAAAGTGAGCTAAAAAGTTAGCTCACTTTTATTATTTATTAGTTTGAAAATGCACTTCCATTTGTTAGAGTTTCTAATGTTTCTACTAATCCAGGGAAAATTGCACTTCTTAAATTATCATCTACAATAACTTTCCATTTTCCATCTATTTTTTGTACTGTAATTGTTTGAGTTGTTGATGTTGTTCCAACATCTTCATTTTTTAATTCTTCTAGCAATACATCTCCTATTTCTGTGCTTTCGCTACTGAAATATTGTTGCAATAAATTTGTTACTGCATTTTGTACAACTTTTTTGAAATCTTTATTAGTTGTCTCTACTTGAATTGTAGCTGTATCCCATTCTTTTACTACAAATTCTAAATCTTCAAAGAATAATTTATTTTGTTCTTCATTTTCTGTTGATAATACAGATGCACTCATCAATTGGTTGTAATCCATATATTCTTCTAGTTTTTCATAATTTCCTGCCTTTAAACTTCTCATTGCTTGTTGTAAAGTTCTTGCTGGTGATGGCAATGCTATATATATAAGTCCTATTACAATTAATAATACTAAAACAACTGAAATTGTTCTTAAAAATATACTCTTTTTCTTTTTAGCTTTTTCTTCTTTAGGTTTTGCAGTTGTCTTTGCTGTTTTTTTAGTTTCTGCTCCTGCTTTTACTGGTTCAAACTTTTTTTCTTCTTTTGCTTTTTCTACTTTTGGTGTTGGTGCTTCTGCTTTTATTTCTTCTTTCTTTTCTTCTTTATTCTCTGCCATGTTCATTCCTCCTTTTCTAACATGATTATATATGAATTAATGTTTTTTTGCAACTTTTTTTGTGAATTTTTATATTTTATTCTACAAGCTTCCGTTAATTCCACCTGCAACAACGTCTTTCATGTTTTCAATTAAATCATCAATTTCTTTTGGAGTTACAATTAAATTATAGTCATTTGGAACAAGAGCTTCTTTAATTTCCTCATAATTGTCTGCCTCTTTCATTTGATTTAGCATATCATTAGATTTAGCTTCATCTTGTAATTTTTCAATTAATAAATCTAAACAATCATTTACTAATACTGCTGTTTCTACAACTGTTGGTATTCCTACTGCAATAACCGGTATACCTAATGTGTTTTTGCTAATTTCTGCTCTTGTATTACCTACACCTGCTCCAGGTACAATCCCTGTGTCTGAAATTTGGATAGTACTACTAATTCTTTCTATGCTTCTTGATGCTAATGCATCTATAACAATTAATAATTTAGGATGAATATTATCAACAATTCCTTTTAATATTTCTAAAGTTTCTATTCCAGTTGTTCCTAATACTCCTGGTGATATTGCGCTAATTTCTCTTGTTCCTTCTTCTACATATTGTGGTAGGTATTTTATTACATGCCTTGTTACTTCTATTTCATTTATAACTTTTGGTCCTAAACTATCTGGTGTAACATAAATATTTCCTAATCCTACAACTAAAGTTTCTCCTTGCTTATCTACATGCAAGTCTACAATTTTTTTTAATTCATTTGATAAAGTTTCTGATGCTTTTTGTATTTCTTCTTCTTGTGCAATTTTTAATTTTTTTATGTCTATTGTTATATAATTACCTATTGGCTTTCCAATCGCTTTTTCTCCCTCTTGATTAGTTATTTTTACACGTTCAATTGACAAATTTTCGTCAACTTCTTCTTTTTCGCTTTCAATACCTTGAATTTCATCCTCAATTTGATTTGCTTTTTTATACAAATCTCTTCTTTCTGAAGCTAAATCTGTTCTAAAATTTATCATAAAAATGGACCTCCTATCTTTTTAAGTATAGGATGTCCATTTTTTGTTAGAAAATACCTTCTACATTTCCATTTTCATCTATTGTAATTGCCTCTGCTGCTGGTACTCTTGGAAGTCCTGGCATTGTCATGATTTTTCCAGCCAATGCAACAACAAATCCAGCACCTGCTTTTAATTCAACATCACGGATATGAATTACATAATCACCTTCATCTGTTAGATTTTTTGCATCATCTGATAATGAATATTGAGTTTTTGCAATACATACTGGTAATTCTTTATATCCTAATTTTTGTATTTTTTCAATATTATCAATTGCCTCTTTTGTAAATTCTACTCCTACTGCATGATATATTTTTGTTGCAATTTTTTCTATTTTTGTTTTGATATCATCTTCTAATGAATATATGTAATCAACTTCTTTATTTTCTTCTTCACAAGTTAATTCTACAATTTTGTTAGCAATATCTATAGCACCTTCTCCACCTTTTGCCCAACCTTCTACCAAGCTAAGAAAAACACCTTGTTTTTTCAATTCTTCTTCTAATAATTTTATTTCTTCTTCTGTGTCTGTTTGGTAACGATTTAATGCTACAATAACTTTTAGTCCAAAACTATTTTTTAAATTATCAATATGTGTTAATAAATTTTTTAATCCTTTTTGTAATCCTTCTGGATTTTCTTTC
>CANQJY010000013.1 GCA_947624365.1 uncultured Clostridia bacterium | reverse complement strand
TTTCATCTGTTACTGTTACTGTAACCGTTTTGCTTTTTGACCATGAAGTACCGCTGGATGGCGCAAAATCTACATTTGGCGCAATATTATCTAGGTTAAATATGTTTGAATGTGTTTTAGTTGAATTTCCTAAAATATCAGTTGCCCATATCCATAAATATTTTCCGCCATTATCATTTGGAGTAGTAGTTATTTGGTGATTACCAGAACCATCGCAAGTAAACGTTTGATTAAACGCCGTATCCGCTGGCTGATTAGCATCAGAAGTCCAACAATATTTCAATGTTCCTAAAGTTCCTACATGATTATCTTTTACATTTACTGTTGTTGTATATGACTTTTTATAATTTGTACCCCCATCAGGTGTAAATTGAGTAACTGGTGCTGTATTGTCAAATTTAAAGTCTTTTGTTGCGGTTGGATTACTACTATTTCCTGCTCTGTCAGTAATTGCTTGTCCTTGAACATGTAAATAATAAATTCCTGTTTCTTTATTCTTTGGTATTGTATTTTGAGCACTTGCTACTCCATCTGATGCTGAAATAGTGATTGTTGAAGCATTATTCCAACTAGAACTAGTAGGTTCAGTTGAAGTTTGATCCCATATATACTTAATTGTATAATTTGATTGTTTTAAATTTGATCCACCACTATCACTAATCTTAACTGTTGCGGTATGTGATTGTTTATACTCTGTATTATCTTGTATAATTTCTATTGATGGTAGCACAATTTCAATATTTTCTACTTTAATTGGTCCATACGCATCTGAGACATTACCTGCAACATCTTGCACCCAAGCATAATAATTTCCTAAAGGCTTAGCAGGCGTATCCCATTCTATAGAATTTTCCTGTGTGTTGAATGGTGTAAAGCTTGATGGTTTAGTCTTATCTCCTGTAATAGCCCAACCAGCTAATTTACTACCGCCGTCATCAGTTGCCTTAACATGAATTGTCTTACTTGCATTTGACCAAGCAGTTGATACAGTTGCGCTTGTTACCGTTGGTCTTACAATATCTATATTAGTTACTGTTAATGAAGAAGCATTAACAGTATTTACTCCATCTGTTTGCCATGCAGACACTACTGAACCTTTTACTGATACTTCTACATTTATTGTTGTATCATTAGTAGTTTGCTCTGTACCACTTCCACTAGGTGGGTCTATCTTATATTTTTTCGTAAGTGTCGCACCTTGTGTAGCAGGATATTCAATTTTAACGGTTCTAGATTCAAATGACCAGTCTGTGTCCATTAATGTGATTTTTGGTGCTTTAATTTCTAGTGTTGATATTGTAGCAACCTTTGATTCTGTGTATCCATTTCCAAGAATATCTTTTGCTCTTGTTTTGAATTGGTATGATACATTGTCTTCCAAATTATCAAATACATTTGATGATTTGCCCGTACCAGTCCAAGCATTCCAAGTTTTATCTCGCTCCTTTTTATATGCATATTCTCTTGTAGTTACATTAATTCCAGAATGATCATCAAGTTGGTTGAAAGTTACTGTAACAGCTCTACTCGTTGCAGATACAGTAGGAACTTGATCTCCTGGAGCTGTATTATCTAAATAGAATGGTCCTGCACATTTCTTA
The DNA here is from genome assembly GCA_947624365.1 of uncultured Clostridia bacterium. GTDB lineage: Bacteria > Bacillota > Clostridia > TANB77 > CAG-508 > CAG-269. The sequence goes on along the minus strand of CANQJY010000013.1, from coordinate 15,895 downwards.
GTCGTATTTCCTAATTTATCTTTTGCAATAACCCATAAATACCAATTGTTTCCTGTAAAATCTATTGTTTCGGCATTTGTTATATTACCACTATTCGTATAACCCTCTGTAAAAGCAGTATCATCAGGTTGTTTTTCAGTTGAATTTATGTGGTTCCATACATATTTTAAACTATTATTTTCTATTCCAGATGGCACATCAGAAACATCTACTTTTGCAGTATGGCTCTTTTTCCATGTTGATATATCATTTGTTGTAATTTTAATTTCTGGTCCTGAATGGTCTAATACAAATGATCCATATTCCCATGGAGAGCTATGATTGTCTGCGATATCAGATAAATCAGCTTTTACATGTAAATAATATGTACCTGTTCCATCAGCTTTATCTATTGTTGTTGAACCATTGTTTCCTCCTATTGATGTCGTTATCGTTTTAGTTTCTGCACCAGTCCAATCTGGCTGATTTGCATCTTCAGTCCATTTGTATCTAATAGTATAAGTTTCTTGTGCAAATCCTGATCCACCTTCATCTGTAATTGTAACAGTTGCTGTCTGTCTTAACTTAGCATCACTGCTTGTGCTAACTTTCATTGTAGGTGCAAGTTTATCTATATTTTCAATTACTACCCTGCTTGGCTCTGATATATTTTGTGCAGCATCCTTTACCCAAGCATAATAGGTTCCCATTGGATATTGTATAGTACTTGTCCAAGTTTCTTTAGTACTTCCATTCCAATCAGCATCTTTGATTTCAGATACTTTGTCAGAAGAAGTTATCGCATAAGCTTCGATATTACTTCCTCCTGTATCTTGTGCATTTACAGTAATTATTTTTTCATAATTTCTCCATGCTTTATCGTAAGATGTACTTGTAATCACTGGCCTATCTAAATCTATATTTGTAATATTAATTTCTCGTTTTGTAACATTTCTTGCTCCATCTTTTACATAGAAATAATATTTTCCACTCTTTTTAATTGTCTCTGTTGCAGTAAATTGTGTTATTTGTCCCTTTTCTCCGTCATTTTTTCCTCCAATTTTAATCCATCCTGGTGAATCTTCATTTAATCCATCTGTTTGAGAAAATTGGTATGCAACAAGACCACTTAGAGGGTCTGTTGCTTTACCTGTTAATGTAATGTCATGATTTACTGGTCCTTTTGGGTCAATATCTAAATCGTCAATAACTGGAGGTGTTTTATCAATATTTTCAATTGCAAATGTTAAAACTCTTGCATCGTCTTGTCCTTGCTTGTCACTATCATATTGACGTGCAGCAATTGTTTTATTTTCTGTAATTGTTAGTCTTTGTGGATTTGTTGCAGTTTTCCATGCTCCATCTTTTCCTTCTTTATATTCCCAAGTTAGGTTTGTATTCGCACTTTCTGGATATTTAATTGTTACTTCAACATTTCCGTTTGTCCAAACCTTTGGTGTGTACTCAAATTCTGGTTTTTTAATGTCTATAGTTGATGTTGATACTTCTTTTGATTCTTGGTATCCATTACCTGCTTTATCTTTTACTCTGGTTTTTATTGTATGTTGCGTATTTAATGTCAATCCCTTAAAAGTGTGTGTCCTTCCATCTTTAACCCAAGGAACCCATTCTCCGGTTCCAACTTTATAGGTATATTCAATAGTACCTTCGTCTATATCTGCATGATTATCAGTCTGATTAAATGTTACAACTATTTCGTTTGTTCTTTCTAGGATTGATGGAGCTTCTTGATTTGGTAATGTGTTATCCATAAAGAATTCGTCTGATCTACTAATTGTAATATTTCCAGCTTCATCCCTTGCCATAGCCCATAAATACCAGTCGTTTCCTGTTTTTTCATTTAATGTTACTTCTCCGCCATTTTGATATTGTGTTTTGAAGCTTTCTTCTTTTGGTTCGGTTTTAGTTTGTAACCATTGATATTTTAGGCTTTCATCAATAATTTCAGCTACACCTTCATCTGTTACCGTTATTTTTGATGTTTGTGTCTGTGCATATTTTTCATTTTTGTTTGGTTCAAATTTTATAACTGGTTTTACTTTGTCAATTATCTTAACTTCATGTTTTACTTCAATTAGGTTTCCAGCAATATCTTTTGCTGTTGCAGTTACAACTTGATTATTTGTCTTAACTGTTATGCTATTTAATCCATCTTTTGTATAATCAACACCTTCTTGTCCTGTACATGTTAATGTTCTATCTTGTGTTAAATATTGGCCAAATCTTGCTGAAACAACAACATCTTGATTTGTTACTGTAGTATGATTTGGTGTTAAGTCAATTCTGTAATCTTCTTCATCATTGTTATGAACTACAAATGGCTCTGATACTACATATTGTGCTGTTAGAACTTCGTTATTGTCATCTACTTTTATCCATAAATAGTAAGTTCCTGCTTCACAATTTGATTTTCTAATATTTTCTTCACTTTTTGTTTCAGTCCATTCTTCTGAATGAGTTAGTGGTCTGTTTTCTCCATCATTTGTCCATGCATAATAATATGTGTAGTTTTCAGTGTTTCCTGCACTTGATGTCATTATACTTTCTATTGCTGCTTGACCTCTTGTTGGAACAACATAGCCTACTCCTCCATTTGGGTCAAATACAATATTTAAATCTATTCTTGGATTTTCTACTATTGTAACTTTTCTTCTTGTTGTATTTTCAAATCCATCTTTGCTTCCTGTTACTTCTACTGTATATGTTCCTTCTGGTCCAGGCACAGTAAAACTATACTGTCCATTTCCAGTAACTGTAGCATTTTGATTATAGAAAACTTTATCTTGATCCCACACAACTACTTTTGTTACAGCATCTAGTTCATCATAATTTGTTACATTAATTGTAATAATTATACTTGGACTATTTTCTCTTTTATCATATGGTGTTCCATCCATTTCATATTTAGTAATCTCAAACCTAGGCCAAATTCCTTGCGTTTCCTTTGAGCCTTTTACATCACCAGTTTCTTTATCTAAGGTGACATCATATACTCCATCTGATACTGTAATAGAATCATCATCCTCTGTAACATGTGGATTTTGATCTTTTAATTTGTCATATATTCTATCCGAAAATTTTTCTGAGTCAAATCTTCCTGTTTCGGCAACTGTAAGTAAAGCCTGATTTTGTACTTGTTCTACAAATTGTTCTCTACTTACTAAATCCTTTGCTTCTATTGCCCTATTTACTAATCCATTATCTCCTGATAAAGCTGATATCATTATTCCTGCTAGTAATAATAGGATTATAATGGTTATAACTAGTGTAGTTATTGTAATTCCGGCTATTGCTGTTCTTTCTTTTCAACTTTTCATCCTTCCTTTCCTTCCTTTGTGTGTTATGCAAAGACATATTTATCAAATCAATTTTATACTAATAATTCAATTTTTGTCAACAGTTTTTTTAAAAGAATTGAATATTTTTTTATTTTGTATTATAATATAGAAAAACAGTGAATTTAGGGGGATTTATGGACTTTTTTTATACTTCAAATTCTACGCAAAATACCTTGTATTTTGCTAAACAACTGGCTTCCCGTTTGCAAAAAAAAGATGTGATTATTTTGACTGGTGAATTGGGTAGTGGTAAAACTAAATTTGTAGAAGGTATTCTTTCATATTTCGGATTAGAAAATTATATTTCTAGTCCTACTTATACAATTGTTAATGAATATGATGCTCCAAATTTTCCAATTTTTCATTTTGATGTTTATAGATTACAAGATGTTTCTGAATTTTATGAAATTGGTGGAGAAGAATATTTTGAAACTGGTTTATCTATCGTTGAGTGGGGCGAAGTAATTAAAGAGGCTTTGCCAAAAGAATATATACAAATTTGTTTTGAAAAAAATGATAATGATGATAATGTACGTACACTAAAAATTAGCACATTTGGTGAACGCTTTTCTAATTATTTTGATTGGGGGTTTTAAATTTGAAAATTTTAAGTATTGATACTGCTAGTGATGTATGCGGTGTGTCTATTACTGATAATCAGACTGTTCTTTGCCATTTAGATGCTGATACAGGTCATACACATTCTGAAAATTTAATGCCTATGATTTCAGATGCTTTTAAAAAGACAAGTTTATCTATAAAAGATATTGATTTAATTGTTTGTGATATTGGACCTGGGTCTTTTACTGGTATCCGTATTGGTGTTGCTACTGCAAAGGCTTTTTCTGATAGTATGGATATTCCTTGTGTTGGTATTAGTTCTTTAGATGTCCTTGCTTATCAGGCTAAAAGTTTTGATAATGTTGAATTTATCTGTAGTATGATTGATTGTAAAAATGATAATTGCTATTTTGCTCTTTATCAGTTAAAGGATAACAAAATTTCTTGTGTGATAGAGCCTAAAAGTGATTCCATTTCTAATGCATTGGAATCATTAACTTTATTTAATAATGTGTTTTTTATTGGTGATGGTGCTATTAAGTATAAAGATTTAATTATGTCTACTTTTTTAAATGCTCATGTTGAAACCTCTATCACTTCTTTAAATTCTTATGCTTTAGCAATGGCTGGTTTAGAATATTTTTCTCAATTTGGTGAAAATAGCATTTTACCTTTGTATTTAAAAAAGCCTCAAGCACAAAGGCAACTTGAAGGAGATTAAGATAATGGAATTTGATATAAAAAAAGTTGTTATTTCTAAAATGAATTTAGATGATTTGTCTGAAATTTCTAATCATTTACAAGATGATTTTGATGATTTTTGGACATATGATATTTTAAAAGATGAATTAAATTGTAATAATTCTACATATTTTGTTGTTAAAACAGCAGGAATTGGGGAAAATCTAATTCTTGCTTTTGGTGGTTTTAAAACAATTTTAGATGAAGCTGAACTCATGAATATTGTTGTTCATAAATCTTATAGAAATAAAGGAATTGCTACATTATTGCTAAAGCATATTATTTCAGAATTAGAAAAACAAAAAATAGCTACCATACATCTAGAGGTAGCTGAAAATAATATACCTGCAATTAAATTATATGAAAAATTTGGTTTTTCAAAGACTAGTATTCGTAAGGGATATTATAAAAATCAAGACGCAATATTAATGTCTATTTGTCCATTCGGGTGTCCATTTGGGGACGGTCCTTTTTTGGACATTAGGTAAAATGTCCAAAAAAGGACCGTCCCCAAATGGACACCCGAATGGACATCACACATATTTTTCAATTCTTAATATATTTCTGCCACTTCTTGTATTGCCTTTCATTTCTTTTATTATAAATCTACCCTTTCCCCTAATTGTAATAATATCGCCGATTTTTATATTTTTTGAAGGTTTTGTTTCACTTTGCCCATTAATAAATACTCTTTCTTGTGATAATATATCTATAGCCTTGCTCCTAGATGTTTTTGCTAAGTCAGATACTACGCTATCTAATCTGAGTGATGGTACGATAATATCTATTTCTTCAATTTTTATTTCTGGCTCTCTTATATTTTCTATTTCTTCTATTGATATTTTGCTATTTTGAAATCTTGTTAACATACCTAATTCTTTTGATAGTATTTCTGCTGTTTCTGCTTTTACTATAATATCTGCTCCATCATCTGTTACTAAAATATCTCCTACTTTTTCACGTTTTATTCCTATTTTAATAATTCCACCTAGATAATTTCTATGTGTATATTTCCCTTGTTCTCCATTACCTAGTTGTATTCTCACAATTTTTAATAATTCACTTTTTTTATCATCATTTTCAGGATAAAAAACTGCTATCTTTCTTTCTGCTTCTTCATATCCTCCATATAGTAATACATTTTGAATTTGATATTGGTTAAAAATTTTCTTTGCCAGTGACACTTGGTACATATCTAAAAAATCTGTGCATTCAACTTTTTGTTGTTTCTTTGCCTGTTTAGATTTATCTAATATTTGTGCTAATAACATTTTTTCTTCCATCAAAATTCCTCCATTTGTCCATTTTGGGGTGTCCATTTCGGGACGGTCCTTTTTTGGACATTAGGCAAAATGTCCAAAAAAGGACCGTCCCGAAATGGACACGTCCCGAAATGGACACCGTCCCAAAGTGGACACTTACCAGTATTTATTTTCCAATTCCTGCGGACTACCTTGCTCAATAAATTTGTCTGGATATGCATGTGATTCTATTTGTATATTTGCTAAATTTTCTTCTGCTATTATTTCTTTTATTGCTGTAGATAGTCCTCCTATTATTGTTCCATCTTCTATTGTTATAACTTTTTGTGATTGTTTTATAGCTTCTATTACAGTATTTCTATCAATTGGTTTTAAAAATCTCATATTAATTACCTGTACATTTTTGCCATCTTCTTCTAATGCCTTTGCTACTCTCATTCCTTTTGTTACAGTTTTTCCAATAGTAATTATTGTAATTTTATCTTGTTGTTCTTTTGATTCACTAAATTCTTTTACTATTTCTGCTTTTCCTATTTCGATTTTATTATGATTGCTAAATTTTATTTCTTTGTCTTCTCCCCCTCTTGGATATCGAATTACAATTGGTTTTTTTAAATCTATTGCAAATTCCAGCATTTGCTCAAGCTCTTTAAAATCTTTTGGTGCCATAATGTTTAAATTTGGTACTAATCTAAAAAATGCCATATCTAATAAACCTTGATGAGTTTCTCCATCTGCTCCAACAATTCCTGCTCTATCTACACACATTATAACTGGTAAACTTTGAATTGCTACATCATGAATAACTTGATCATATGCTCTTTGATAAAAAGATGAATAAATTGGTACTACTGGAATTAATCCCTCTTTTGCCATTCCAGCTGCTAATGTTATTGCATGCTGTTCTGCTATACCAACATCAAAAAATCTTTCTGGGAATTTTCTTTGAAATTCAGCTAATCCTGTTCCATCTTTCATTGAAGCAGTAATTGCTACTATATTTTTATTTTTTTCAGCTAATTCAATTAGTTTATTTCCAAATATTTTTGAGTAATCTTGCTCTTTAGGTGATTTTGCTTCTCCAGTTTCTATATTAAATGGTCCTGTTGCATGGAATTTATCTGGGCTATTCTCTGCAATTTCATATCCTTTACCTTTTTTAGTTAATACGTGAATTAATACTGGTGTTTCTACTTGTTTACTTAAATTTAAAATATTTTCTAATTCTTTAATATTATGTCCATCTACTGGTCCTAAATAAGTAAACCCAATATCTTCAAAAAACATTTTTGGAATAATCAATTGCTTTATACTTCTTTTTACCCTTTGTACTATTTTTACAATTGGTTTTCCAACTCCAGGTATTTTCCAAATAATTTTTTTTGCTGATATATTAGATTTTGTATATAACTTTTTAGTTCTTAGTTTACTTAAAAATTTATTTAATCCACCAAGATTAGGAGATATGCTCATTTCATTATCATTTAAAATAACTGTCATTTTACATTTGCTAAAGCCAACATCATTAAGTCCTTCTAAAGCCATTCCTCCTGTTAATGCTCCATCTCCTATAACTGCAATAACAGAATGATCTTCTCCTTTTAGGTTTCTGGCTCTTGCCATCCCTAGTGCTACAGATATAGATGTGCTACTGTGCCCTGTATCAAAACAGTCTGATTCAGATTCTCTAGTTTTAGGAAAACCTGCAATTCCATTTAACTTTCTCAATGTTTTTAATTCATCTTTTCTCCCTGTTAAAATTTTGTGTACATATGTCTGATGACCTACATCCCATATGATTTTATCTTTTGGCACATTAAAAACACTATGTAAAGCAATAGTTAATTCTACAACGCCTAAATTAGATGCTAAATGTCCTCCATTTTTTGATACAACTTCTAATATGTATTTTCTTATTTCTTCAGCTAATTGTTCCTTTTCTTGTTCATTTAATTTTTTTACATCATCTGGTGAATTTATTTTTTCTAACATATTATTCCCTCTTTTTATATTATATTTCTATTGTACTATATTCTTATGTGAAATTCAAGAGGAAATATGTCCATTTGTGTCCATTTGGGGACGTGTCCATTTTGGGACGGTCCTTTTTTGGACATTAGGTAAAATGTCCAAAAAAGGACCGTCCCAAAATGGACACGTCCCCAAATGGACAAATGAATATATCACATGATTTCACTTAAGACTTTGGCTAAATATTTCATGCTTGTTAAGCATTGTTCCAATGTATTTCCTGTTGCTCCTACTTCAATAATACTTGCATATTTCCCCGCATGTTGGTTATATCTATTTTCTGTTACCATTATTGGCTTAAATAATCCTGGGTACAGTTCTTCTGCTTTTTCTTGCACCTTTATTGCAAACTTTAAATTCTGTTGCCAGTTTGGATGTTGTAGTCCTCCTTCACTTGTTCCCATTACAAACATAATTTGTGCTGCATAATCATCTCCAATTTTAACTGTTGGAGCATAATCACTTCTACTGCCAATTGCATCTCTATGTAAATCGATAATTATATCTGCTGGATTTGTTTTTAATATATTTTCTACTGTTGCTAAAGACCTTGTATAAGAGCCATTATATGCTGGATAATCATGATAGCTTGTATCATGTATTACTGGAATATTATATTTTTTTAATTGTGTTTCTAATTCTGTTCCTACTCCTGTTACAGTGTATTTTAAATCTGTAGTTCTAAATGTTCCTGTTGGTGTATATGGATATTTTTCACTTGATGTGTAACTTTCACAGCTGTGAGTGTGATATATTATAACATTTTTATTATCTATTGTAATATTGGGCGTTAATATTTCTTCTGTTAAAGTAATGTTAGTTCCATTTTTGATTTTTACCTTTCCATATTGGGTATTAAAACTCTCTGTAATTGGATTGTTTGTAACAACTTGCGTTTGTACATCTGTTCTTACCTCTTGATTATCTATTGTTTGGTTTTCTTCAACTTTTTCTTGATTTTTTGTTTTTTCATTTTGCTTGACTGTTTTTATTGCACTAATTTGTGTACCTAAAAAAGAAGTAAAAAAATCATTACTTTTTATTTCTTTTACTTCATTATTACTACCTTCTAATTCATTAATTATGGGGATTTGTGTTTGCATTGCTTTTTCTATTTGAGTTTCTAATCCAACATCTATATGTATTTGTTTTCTATTACGAAAAAATCTTGTAGTCATGATAACCATAATAATGGATATAGCAATGACTACAAGATAGCGTAACATATCTTTTAATCTAAAAACTGCAACATTAAACATATATATTCTCCTTAGTAGTTATCTTATATATATAATATATGTATGCTACAATTTTTATTTTATGCATTTTTATTCAGTTTCATTTTCTATTGTTTGGTTTGTTGTTTCAGAACTACTTTCTGTTGCTTTAACTCCAATTGAATCTAGCCAACCTTCTACATCATTTTTATTGTTATTATAGTTCAAATAATAATGACGAGTGCCAGATTCTATTGTTAAATAAATATCATCTGCTCTTGTTGGGAATACTTCTCCACCAGAGCTATTTATTAATCCATATTTTCCATCTTTACAAGTTACAATTATATTATAATTTGGAATTACTAATAAATTTAAAGCATCTCTATTACTACTTGCAATATAACCTAAACTATCAAATTGAAAATCTACAATTTGTTGTCCATTTTTATTAACTAATCCCCAAAGATTATCTTTTTTTACAGGAATTAAATTATTCACTAATAAATATTTATTACGAATATCATTTTTTTCAAATGGAGAAATATCTATTCCAATTTGATCATTTTCAATATATAGTTTCATGTTTCCTTTGATGTCAATTATTCCAAATTTTCCTTCTCTTTCTGCTACATATAGACCTGCATCCATATCCATTAGCTCTATGCTGTCATATAGAATTTGTACCTTCATATCTCCATTTTTAGAAATAATTCCAACTTTTCCATTATTAATTGCAAAGAAGTCTCCTGTTTCTGAAATATATTCTATATTATCATATTTAGGTTCAATAATAACATTTCCATCTAAACTAATTACGCCCATCTTTCCATTATCATTTTTTATAATTAGCCTACTGTTAAAAATTGATTTCATATTATTAAATTCTTGGTCAATTTCTGTGTAACCTTTATCCAAAGCCATTGATTCATAACTTTTTATTAAATAATCCATTGTGTAAATATTGATACGATTAGTTTCTTGGTTATAGTTATAACTTACATTAAAAGCTCCTTCCATTCCGTCTACTGATACATATAACTTACCATTTATTGCTTTTACAGGTTGTTTACTATAAAAATATTTATAATCTTCATTTGATTGAGTCGTTTGTAATTTATATATTTTATTAGAATTTAATACAAAATTTGCAATTTCACTTTGGTTTTGAATATAACATTTATTTTTTACTTCTGATTTTTCTGCATAGTCACCATTATAACTTTGATATCCTAAATACGGAGCAATATCACGAATTGGAACATATGTATTTTCCTCTTCAAATATAAACATATCTTCTAAATTATTTTGTAAAGTATCGTCTATATATATTTTCAATCTTGAGTTTTCAAGATATGCTAATGTTGCGATAATTGCAATTATTGCAATTATTACTAAAATAATAATGGCTAATATGATTTTTGGTAGTATTTTTGTGTTTTTTGTTTTTGTAGGTTTAAAACTTTCTTCAATAATATTCATTTGTATTCCTCCTTTATTTGATATAGCCATATTGTTTATAAAATTCATTTTTGAAATTTAATAGATTATCTGCCTCTATTTCTATTCTAACTCTTTTCATCAAATTCGTCAAGAATTTTAAATTATGAATTGATAATAATCTAACGCCTAAAATTTCATTTGTTTTTATTAAATGTCTTATATATGCTCTTGTATAGTTTTTACATGCATAACAATCACAATTTTCATCTAATGGTGACCAGTCTCTTTCATAAGTTGCATTTCTAACAACTATTTTTCCATGCCATGTTAGTGCTGTTCCATTTCTAGCAATTCTTGTTGGTAATACACAATCACACATATCAATTCCTGCTATTGCAGATTCTATTAAATAGTCTGGTGTTCCTACTCCCATTAAATATCTTGGTTTATCTTTTGGCATAAGTGGTGTAGTGTAATATAGCATTTTTAAGAATTCTTCTTTTGGTTCTCCTACACTAATTCCGCCAATAGCATACCCTGGTAAGTCTAAATCTATTAGTTCTTGGACAGATTGCTTTCTTAAATCTTCATAAAATCCACCTTGTATAATTCCAAAAAGAGCTTGATTTTCAGTTGTATGTACCTCTTTACAACGTTTTGCCCAACGCATCGTTCTTTCCATTGCTTGTTTTGTATATTCATATGATGAAGGATATTCTACACATTCATCAAATGCCATAATAATATCTGCTCCTAAATCTTCTTCTGTCTTCATAACACTTTCTGGTGAAAAAAAGTGGGAACTTCCATCTAAGTGCGATTTAAAATTTACACCTTCTTCAGAAATAGTACGTAAATCGCCTAAACTAAATACTTGAAATCCTCCACTATCTGTTAGAATTGGTCTATCCCAATTCATAAATTTGTGTAATCCTCCCGCTTCTTTAACTATTTCCTGTCCTGGTCTTAAGTATAAATGATATGTATTTGATAATATTATTTGTGCTCCCACTTCTTCTTTTAATTCTTCTGGTGTCATAGATTTTACTGTTGCTTGAGTTCCAACTGGCATAAATACTGGTGTTTGGATATCTCCATGCGGTGTGTGTATAACTCCTCTTCTTGCTCCTGTTTGTTTACATTCATGGATAAGCTCATATGTTACTGCTGGTTTCATCATTTTTCTCCTTTATTTTAACTAATAAACATTGCATCTCCAAAGCTAAAAAATCTATATTTTTCTTCTACAGCTTGTTTATATGCTTTCATAATAAAATCTTTTCCAGCTAAAGCTGATACAAGCATTAACAATGTGGATTGTGGTAAATGGAAATTTGTAATTAATCCATCTATACATTTGAATTTATATCCTGGATATATATATATTCCTGTATCATCTTCTATTGGTTTTACATATCCATTTTCATCTGCAATAGTTTCTAGAACTCTGCATGAAGTTGTCCCTACTGCAATAATTCGTTTTCCATTTGCTTTTGCTTGATTAATTTTTTCACAATCTTCTTGTTTTATATAAAAATGTTCTGTATGCATTTTGTGTGCTTCAACTGTTTCTTCTTTTACTGGTCTAAATGTACCAATTCCTACATGTAATGTTACATTAGCAATTTGTACTCCTTTTTGTTCTATTTTTTCTAGTAATTCTTTTGTAAAATGTAATCCTGCAGTTGGTGCTGCTGCTGAACCTTTATATTTTGCATATACTGTTTGATATCTATCTTTTTCTTTTAGTTCTTCATGAATATATGGTGGTAATGGCATTAGCCCTATTTTATCTAGTATTTCATTAAAAATGCCGTCATATGTAAATTTAACTTTTCTAGTTCCTCCTGGCATTGGCTCAATTATTTCTGCTTTTAATAGACCATCTCCAAAAATAACTTTTGCACCACTGTGTAATTTATTTCCTGGTCTTACTATCGTTTCCCAAATATCACCTTCTATGTTTTTTAATAATAAAAATTCTACATTTGCACCTGTTTCCTTTTTTCCATAAATACGTGCGGGAATTACTTTTGTATTATTTCTTACTAAACAATCACCTGGTTTTAAGTAGTCAATAATATCTTTAAAGATTTTATTTTCTATAGTTTGGTTTTGTTTATTTAATACCATTAATCTGGATTGGTCTCTATTTGCAATTGGCGTTTGTGCAATTAAGCTTTCTGGTAAATTATAATCAAATTCTGATACTTTCAAGTATTTCCTCCTTAACTAGTTTTACACTGTTGTTTAAATAATCTACTAATTCTTGTTTAGTATATAATTTATAATCTTCGTCAACCTTTTCTTTTTTATTTTCAAAGTTTTCTTTTATATATTCAAATGTTCTTTGTATATCATCTGGCGTATATTTAAATTCTTTTAAATCCTTGCTATATTTTAATATATTTTCATCATAAGTTGGAAATTGGATTTCTTTGTTATTATTTAAATATTGTGAAAATATTCGTAAATCATTATGTTTTATTTTTGAAATTTCATGAAAATGAAATATTTGCTTAGTTCCATCGTTTAGTTTGATTTTAAATAGATTTTTTTCTTTATCGTATATTTCATAATGATTTTCATATAATTGTATATTCCAATAACGGTCTATTAAAAGGTGCGTATAATAGCCTAAAATAACTGGATTTTTAAATTTTTCCTTGTATTGTTCTTTGAATTTTTGAACATCTGGTAAATTTAACTCTGCTCCATTAATTGTTGCACGCATTGGATAATGTGTAGAATAATCTTTTACAACAACAGATGGATTAGGTGTATTATGCCCTTCAAATATATCTGGTATAATATTTGCAAATGTAAATATATTATTATTTGTTGTTTGTATTCTTTTGCATATTTGATTAGCGATATCAAAATGAATTGTCCATGCTGGCATGTTTTTTCCTTCTTTCTGTCTAGTTGTGTCCATTTCGGTGTCCATTTCGGGACGGTCCTTTTTTGGACATTTTACATATTTTGAGATGCATACTTGTAAATCTAATACAAAATGTCCAAAAAAGGACCGTCCCGAAATGGACACCGTCCCCAAATGGACATCAGCTGAACAAATGGGTTATAGTTCTTTCATCGTTAAATTAATTCTTCCTTGGTCATCAATATCTGTTACTTTTACAGTAACTTTATCTCCTACATGTAATACATCTTCTATATTTTTTATTCTTTCTTTTGATATTTTTGAAATGTGTAACAATCCTTCTTTTCCGCCACATCCTAAGTCTACAAATGCTCCAAATGCCATTATTCTTGTAACTTCTCCATAATAGATGCCACCTACTTCTACATCTCTTGCAATGTCTTCTACCATTTCTAATGCTTGGATTGCTTTTTCTGAATCTGATGAATAGATAAATACTTGTCCATCTTCTTCAATATCAATTTTAACGCCTGTTTCTTCAATAATTTTATTAATTACTTTTCCTCCAGGTCCAATTACATCTTTAATTTTATCTACTTTAATAGTTGTTGCAACAATACGTGGTGCATATTTTGATATTTCTTCTCTTGGTTTGCTTATAACTGGCATCATAATATTGTCTAAAATATATTTTCTCGCAATTCTTGTCCTTTCAAATGCTTCTTCTATAACTGCATATGATAGTCCATCTACTTTGATATCAACTTGAATGGCTGTAATTCCTTTTTCTGTTCCTCCAACTTTAAAGTCCATATCTCCAAAGAAATCTTCTAATCCTTGGATATCTGTTAGCATAACATAGTCGTTTTCATCTTCTGGATTTGTTACTAATCCTGTTGATATTCCTGCTACTGGTCTTTTTATTGGTACACCTGCTGCCATTAATGATAATGTGCTTCCACAAATACTTGCTTGTGATGTTGATCCATTTGATGATAATACTTCTGATACAACTCTAATAGCATATGGGAATTCTTCTTTTGATGGTATTACTGGTACTAATGCTTTTTCCGCTAATGCTCCATGACCAATTTCTCTTCTTCCTGGTCCTCTTGAAGGTCTTGCTTCACCTACACTATAGCTTGGGAAATTGTATTGATGCATATATCTTTTTGATTCTTCTGTATCAATTCCATCTAAAGTTTGTTCTTCACTTATCATTCCTAATGTTGTTACAGATAATACTTGTGTTTGACCTCTTGTGAATAATGCGCTTCCATGAACACGTGGTAATAAATCTATTTCACATGATAATGGTCTGATTTCATCTAACTTTCTGCCATCTACTCTTTTATGCTCATAGAAAATCATATCTCTAACACATTTTTTCTCTAATTTGTAGATAGCTTCGCCAATATCTTGTTTATGTTCTTGTAATGCTTCTTCTCCAAATTTTTCGCAATAGCTTTCTTCAATCTTTTCTGATAAAATTGCAATATTATTATCTCTTGTTTCTTTATCAACTTCTTGAACTTCATTTTTCATTTGTTCTGTGAAATTTTCTGCAATATATTCATATACATCATGATCTACTTCAAATGATTTGTATTCAAATTTTGGTTTTCCTATTTCTTCTTTCATTTGATTGATAAATTTGCATATCTTTTTGATTTCTTCATGTCCTTTTTTTATTGCTTGTAACATAATATCATCTGGTATTTCATTTGCACCAGCTTCTATCATGGCTATTTTTTCTTGTGTTCCTGCAACAGTTAGATTTAAGTCTGATTTTTCTCTTTGTTCTTCTGTTGGATTGATAATAATTTCTCCATCAACAATTCCTACATTAACTGCTGCTGTTGGTCCTCCAAATGGAATATCTGAAATAGAAAGTGCAGCTGAAGCTCCTATCATAGCTGCTACTTCTGGTGAATTATCTTGTTCTACTGATAATACTGTTGCAACAACAACAACATCATTTCTAAAATCTTTTGGGAATAATGGTCTTAATGGTCTATCAATTGCCCTTGATGTTAAAATTGCTTTGTCTGCTGGTTTTCCTTCTCTTTTTTGGAATGAACCAGGTATTTTTCCAACAGCATATAGTTTTTCCTCATAATCTACTGATAATGGGAAAAAGTCAATTCCTTCTCTTGGCTCTTTTGATGCTGTTACATTTACCATAACAACTGTGTCTCCATATCTTACTAGTACACTTCCATTAGCTAGTCCTGCCATTTTCCCTGTTTCAAATACTAATTTTCTTCCTGCTAATTCTGTTTCAAATGTTTTAAACATATATATTTTCCTCCTTAATTAAAATGTTCTTACTCTACAAAAAGCCTATGCCAAATAAGCACGGGCTTTTTTGTATGTTTATTTTCTTAATCCTAATTTTTCTACAATGTCTCTGTATCTTTG
>CANQJY010000012.1 GCA_947624365.1 uncultured Clostridia bacterium | reverse complement strand
TATCCAGCAAGAACACCGCTTTCAGCAGCTTCTCTCATACCTTGTTCAATTGGTTTAATGTATTCTTTTGGAACAGCTCCACCAACGATTTTGCTTTCAAATTCAATTCCTTTTCCTGGCTCTAATGGTTCCATTTCAAACCAAACATCACCATATTGACCTTTACCACCAGATTGACGGATGAATTTTCCTTGAACTCTTACTTTATTTCTAATTGTTTCTTTGTATGCAACTTGTGGTTTACCTACATTACATTCTACTTTAAATTCTCTTTTTAATCTATCAACGATTATATCTAGGTGTAATTCACCCATACCTGCGATAATAGTTTGACCAGTTTCATGATTTGTATATGTTTTAAATGTAGGATCTTCTTCTGCTAATTTTCCTAATGCTATTCCTAATTTTTCTTGAGCTACTTTATCTTTTGGCTCAATCGCAACATCAATAACTGGCTCTGGGAATTCCATAGACTCTAATATTACAGGGTGGTCTACATCACATAAAGTATCTCCTGTTGTTACTTCTTTTATACCTACTGCTGCTGCAATATCTCCTGAATATACTTTATCTATATCTTCTCTGTGATTTGAATGCATTTGAAGAATTCTTCCTATTCTTTCTTTTTTATCTTTGTTAGAGTTTAATACTGTTGAACCTGATTCTAGTGTTCCTGAATATACTCTAAAGAAACATAGCTTTCCTACAAATGGGTCTGTTGCTATTTTAAATGCTAGTGCTGCAAATGGTTCAGAATCAGATGTTTTTGCTTCTGTTTCTTGACCATCTAATGTTTGACCTTTGATATGTGGAATATCTAATGGTGATGGCATAAAGTCAACAACTGCATTTAATAATTCTTGTACACCTTTGTTTTTATATGAAGAACCACATGTTACTGGGACTATTTTATTTGCAATTGTACCTATTCTTAGTCCTTTTTTGATTTCTTCTTCTGTTAGTTCTTCACCTTCTAAATATTTCATCATTAATTCTTCATCTTGATCTGCAGCTGCTTCAATCATTTCATTTCTGAATTTTTCAGCGTCTGCTTTCATATCTTCTGGTATATCTGTTTCTTCGATTTCTTTTCCTAAATCATCTTTATGAATAAAGGCTTTCATTTTTAGTAAATCTACTATACCTAAGAAATGATCTTCTGCTCCAATTGGTAATTGAATAGGAACTGCATTTGCTTTTAACCTGTTTCTTAATTGGTCAACGCAAAGCATAAAGTTTGCTCCTGTAATATCCATTTTATTAACATATACCATTCTTGGAACTTGATATTTATCAGCCTGTCTCCATACAGTTTCTGTTTGTGGTTGTACACCACCTTTTGCAGCTAAAACGGTAACTGCTCCGTCAAGAACTCTTAGGGATCTTTGTACTTCTACTGTAAAATCAACGTGACCTGGTGTGTCAATAATATTAATTCTATTGTCATTCCAGAAGCAGGTTGTTGCAGCTGATGTAATTGTGATTCCTCTTTCTTGTTCTTGTTCCATCCAGTCCATTGTTGCAGCACCTTCATGTACTTCTCCTATTTTGTGTGTTTTTCCTGTATAAAATAAGATTCTTTCTGTTGTTGTTGTTTTTCCTGCATCAATGTGAGCCATAATTCCAATATTTCTTGTTCTCTCTAATGGGTAAGCTCTTCCTGCCATTTCTATTTTTCCTCCCTTCAATTTTCTCTTTTCCTGTTTGTTTTTCTAAATTTTACCACTTGTAATGAGCAAATGCTTTGTTTGCTTCTGCCATTCTGTGTGTATCTTCTTTTTTCTTAAATGCTCCACCATTACCTTGACAAGCATCCATGATTTCATTGGCTAATTTTTCTGCCATTGTTTTTTCATGTCTACTTCTAGCATATGTTACAAGCCATCTTAATCCTAAAGTTTGTCTTCTTTCTGGTCTGATTTCTAGTGGAACTTGATATGTTGCTCCACCTACTCTTCTTGCTTTTACTTCAAGAACTGGCATAACATTTTCTAATGCTGCTTCAAAAACTTCTAAAGGGTTTTTTCCTTCTTTTTCTTTTATGATGTCAAATGCATCATATACTATTTTTTGAGCAACTGATTTTTTACCATCCAACATGATGTTGTTTACTAATTTTGTAACAACTTTGCTATTATAGATTGGATCTGGTAGTACATCTCTTTTTGCTATAAATCCTTTTCTTGGCACTATTCTTCACTCCTTTTTTATAGGTATATACATACCCAAGTTACTCTGGGAAGTTATTCTTCCCCGTATAGTGCTTTATAATCTATTCCAAATTTAAGTACCTTAAGTTTAGGAAGAGTTACAAGCACTAATTTTTTGTACTTTTAGGCGATATTATTTTTTAGCTTTTTTTGCTCCGTATTTAGAACGTGCTTGCATTCTGTCTTTTACGCCTGCTGTATCTAGTGTTCCTCTAATTATATGGTATCTAACACCTGGAAGGTCTTTTACCCTACCACCTCTAATTAAAACAACACTATGCTCTTGTAAGTTATGTCCTATACCTGGGATATAAGATGTAACTTCAAAGCCGTTTGATAGTCTAACTCTGGCTACTTTTCTTAATGCAGAGTTTGGCTTTTTAGGTGTAACTGTTTTTACAACTGTGCATACTCCTCTTTTTTGTGGCGCTCTGTTGTTTGTTACTCTTTTGTTTTTTGAGTTGTATCCATGTTGTAATGCTGGTGCAGTTGATTTTGTTACTCCTGTTTTTCTTCCTTTTCTGACTAATTGGTTAATTGTTGGCACTTAAATTTCACCTCCTATTTTATATTTTGTTTATCGTTACGGAACTACACATTACATGCAATTTATCATAACGTTTTACATTTTATCACGTTTGGCCTAGAAAGTCAATAAAAACTTGGAAAAATTTCCAAGTTTTTATGGTTTTTGTTTGTTTTAATTTTTAATCTTCTCCTAGTTCTTGTCCTTTATCTTTATCTGCTTCTGTTTCTGGAGTCTCTGTTTGTTGCTGTTCGTCGCTACTCAAGATAGCTTTTAGCTGTTCCTGAAGTTTTGCTTGAAGTTCGGGATCAATCATCCATGATGGTGTTCCATCTTGGTCTTGCCCGTTTTGATCTTGCTCATCTTGGTCTTGCTCGTCTTGGTCTCCATCTCCTAACCTATCTGTTATTCTGTTTGCTAAACTATTAATTTTACTTGCTAATCCTTTAACTGAATTTTTTATTGTTCCTAATATTCCTACTGATTCTTCTACTGTTATTCCATCAATCTTTTTAGCAGCTTTTAGTATTCTTGCCATTTGTATTCTTTGCTTTAAAGTTGGTTTCTTTACTACTTCTTCAGTAATATTTGCTGAGTTGTTTGCCACTTCTTGTCTTATCTCTAGTATTTCAGGCATTTTAGTTTTATTGTCATATATAATTTTAGGAAAACCCACAAGCATATTTTTTATAAGCATATTTTTTGATTCGATACCCTGCATGTAATCATTTAAATATTCGTTTGATACCTTTTTCAGATCTGCTTTTAAATCTGCGTTTCTTCCTTCACCTTTTTCCACTACGATAGCTTCTCTAATAGCATCCATTAAATAAATATCTTGTTTTTTAGTATTGATACTATCTTCATCTATATCTTGTCCTAATTTACTTTCTAATTCTTCTATATTGTTCATCTTATCATCAAATTGATTATATCCTATTTTTGATCCGTCCATAAATTCTATAAGATAATATCCCGCTTTTGCAAAACATGTTACATTCTTTATTTTCCAAAACGGATGCGCTACTGGTTCTTTATTATCTTTTTTTCTATCTTGTCTTTTTGGTGTTTCATCTGTTTCATTTTGTTCAGTACTAGAATTGTTTGTATAAACAAAATACGTATCATATGGATTAAATCCTGCTCTATTTGCATTATTATTTTCTTCAATGACTTTAAATTGTGCCCTATTCTCTTCTCTTGTTTGAATAAAATTGCTTAATACATCTGTTTCACTATAAATGTTATCCCTATTTTCTTTAACTTCTTGTAGTTTTTTATCTGCCTCATTATATTTTTCTGCTAACTCTCTACTTTGCTTCATCAATTTATCAATTTTCTCTTGCTCAAATTTACTTTGTGCTTTATATATTTTTTTTGTTGTTTCAATATCGTCTTCTTCTTCTTTTCCTTCAGTTTCAATTTTTTCCGTATTTTCTAGCATAAGTTTATATTGTTCAATTTTTTTATTAGCTTTTTTTATTAAGTTTACTTTTTCTTTAATATTCATATATACTGCTTTTTTCTGTTCTTCTGTATTTTTTACATTTTCATCTGCTTTTTTTCTAATTTCGTCTATGCCTTTTTTTAGTTCTTCTTCAATAGTTTTACAGTATTCTTTTTGTGTTTCATTAATTTTCTCCATTGCTCTTAAACTAGCTTCTTCAGCATTAAGAGCTTTTTCACGTTCTTCCCCTTTTTCTTTTAATGTTTTTTGATTTTCATCAATTATTCCATCAGTTACTTCAGCTATAATTTTTATAGCTTCTTGATCTTCTTCACTAATCTCTTCATTTCCATCAATAGGAATATTATTTTTTAGTTGTTCTAATCTTGTTTGTTCCATTTCTTGTTTGCTTTTTTCTTTTTCATATTCTGCATTTATTTTTTGTCTATTTGATTCTACTCTTTTTTGTTCATCAAGCACTTTTATAGAGCTTTCATCACTGGCTCTATCTGTTTCTTCTATAATTGTTTTTAGATTTTTTAATTTTTCTAAAAATTCCTCTGAATTTACATTTTCTTCCATTGTTTTACCCCTTTCAAACTCCTTTTATAATTCTTTAAAATTAATCACTATTAATATTATAGCAAAATTTGACAAGAATTGCAATAGTTTTATGTAAATTCTTTTAAGCTCCTTTTTGCAAAAGCTAAATATCTTTCCTTTTTATCTTTTATTCTATCCCCTTGTAACTCTGGTAAAATTCCAAAATTAGCATTCATCGGTTGGAATTTAGAATTTTTAGTAGATATATATTTAGCTAATGCCCCTATTACTGTATTTCCTGAAAATATTATTTTCGATTTATTCTTATCTTTGTCTTTTAATTGATTAATTGCATTTAAAGCAGATACCATTCCAGAAGATATTGATTCTACATATCCTTCTACTCCTGTAATTTGACCTGCAAAATATATATGTGAATTGCTTTTTAGTTGGTATGTCTCATCTAATAACATTGGTGAATTTAGATATGTATTCCTGTGCATTACTCCATATTTTACAAATTCTGCATGTTCCAATCCTGGTATTTTTGAAAATACTCTTTTTTGTTCTCCAAATTTTAAGTTTGTCTGAAATCCTACTAAATTATATAGACTTGCTTGTTTATCATCTTGTCTTAGTTGAACAAGTGCATATGGCCTTTTTGCTGTTCTTGGATCATCAAATCCTACTGGCTTTAATGGTCCAAAACGTAATGTATCTATTCCTCTTTTGGCCATAATTTCAATTGGCATACATCCTTCAAAGATTTCTCGCTTTTCAAATTCATGTAAAGTTACAACTTCCGCTTCTATTAAAGCTTTATAAAATTCCTCATATTCTTCTTTAGTAAATGGTAAATTTATATAACTATTGTCAGTTACCATTCTTTGTTTCCATTGTTCTTCTGTTTCATCTTTTTTCTTTTCTTGTATATACCTATCTCCATAAAATGCAATATTAAAATCAATACTTTCCTTAGAAATAATAGGTGCGGCAGCATCATAAAAATATAATTTATCTTGCCCTGTCAATTCTTTTATTTCTTTAGCAAGCGGCTCAGATGTAAGTGGTCCAGTACAAATAATTGTAATTGCATTTTTTGATAACTCTTTAATTGAAATGTCTTTTCCCACTTCACAAGAAATGTTTTCAATCAATTGTTGTTTTTGTAATTCTTGTGTAACTCTTTCAGAAAATAAATCTCTGTCTACTGCTAGAGCCTGACCAGCTGGTACTTGTGTTTCGTCTGCAATACGAATTAACAAAGAGTCTAATTGCCTAAGTTCTTGCTTTAATAAACCACACGCATTTGTTAAAAGATTTGATTTAAAAGAGTTGCTACATACAATTTCTGCTAAATTTGGATTATGGTGTGCAGGAGAATATTTAAGTGGTTTCATTTCATATAGCTTTACTGGTATTCCATTTTTTGCAATTTGGTAAGATGCTTCTGCTCCTGCTAATCCTCCTCCAATTACATTAATATATTTTTCCATATTTTTCTCTCTTTCCTGTGTTAATCATTTGGGAATGTCCATTTGGGGACGGTTCTTTTTTGGACATTTTGAAACAAATGTCCAAAAAAGAACCGTCCCCAAATGGACATTTCCAAAATGGACAATTGGATATTAGCTAAATAATTGCATAATATCTTCCTTTGATAGTTTGTTTATAAATGTTGTTTTTGTACTTAACATATTGTCAATTAGTTCTTCCTTACGCATTTGTAATTCATATATTTTTTCTTCAATTGAATTTTTAGTTATTAACTTATATACTTGCACATTGTTTTTCTGACCTATTCTATATGCTCTGTCTGTTGCTTGATTTTCTGCTGATAGATTCCACCATGGATCATAGTGTATTACCATATCTGCCCCTGTTAAATTTAGTCCTGTTCCTCCTGCTTTTAGTGATATTAAAAATACTTTTATATTTGGGTTTTCATTAAATTCATCTACCATTTTTATTCTTTCATCTATTTTTGTTGCTCCTGTTAGCTTAAAATATGGTATATCTATCTGCTTTAATGATTGTTCTAATAGTTCAAATATAGAGGTATAAGTAGAAAATAATAATATTTTATGACCTGACGATGTTGCATCTTGTATGATTTCCATACATTGTTCTAACTTACTGCTACTTCCCGTATAATTTTCTAAAAATAGTTTTGGATGGCAACAAATTTGGCGTAATCTAGTTAACAATGCTAATATCTTAATTTGGCTTTTTTCAAAGCCATTCATATTAATTTCATTAGCGACTTCTTCTTTTGCTTGTGATAAATATGTTAAGTAAATATTTCGTTGCTCTTCTTCCATTTCATTGTTTAATACTGTAATTGTCTTTTCTGGTAATTCTGTTAATACCTCTTTTTTGGTTCTTCTTAATATAAATGGCTCTATTAGCATTTTTAATTTTTTCATTGTTTCTTGATCATCATCTTTTACAATTGGTATTTCATACATTGTTTTAAAGCTTTTATATCCAAATAAATATCCTGGCATGATAAAATCAAAGATTGACCATAACTCTGCTAAAGAGTTTTCTATTGGTGTTCCTGTTAATGCAAATCTTGATTGTGCTTTTATTTGTTTGATTGTTTTCGCATTTTGTGTATTGCTATTTTTTAAGTATTGTGCTTCATCTGCAATAGCATACCTAAAATGATAATTGTATTTTTTATATTCTTCAATATCTCTTTTTAGTAAGTCATATGATGTTATTATTAAGTCATATTCTGGGATTTTTTCAATTTGTCTTTTTCTTTCAAAAGCTGTTCCTCTAATTACCTGAACTTTTAAATCTGGTGTGAATTTCTTGGCTTCATTTAACCAGTTTAATGTTAAAGAACTTGGTGAAATTACAATACTTGGTTTTTTATTCTCTTTATCTGTATTTTCTATATATTCCAAAATAAGAGCTAAAACTTGTAGAGTTTTTCCTAAGCCCATATCATCTGCTAATATTCCTCCAAACTTGTAGTTGTCTAATATTTTTAACCAGTTAAACCCTATTTTCTGGTAATAACGTAGCTGTGCTTGTAAATTTTGTGGTAATTCATATTCATCTTCTATTATATCTTGATTAAAATGATTTACAATTTCCTTATATTCTTGATTTTTTGTAACTTGAGTTCCTTTCATTGTTTTTAATAGTTGATTTAAATATAAACTCCTACTAACTGGAAGTGTTACTTCTCCTTTTTGTAAATCTTTGTAATTTATTTCCATTCCTGTAATTAATTTATCAAAAAATGGAATCTCTTGATTGTTTTCCAACTCTAAAAATGTTCCGTCTTTTAGTCTATGATATTTTTTCTTTAATCGGTATTTTGTCATTATTTCTTGCAGTTCTTTTATATCAAAATCAATTTGACTAAAATCAATTTTTAATAAATCATTCTCTACCTTTACTCCCAAACTACCAATTTTAGGTTTTGTTACTTGTTTTGTTTTAAAATTATCTGTTACCATTACCTCAAATTTTTGCATATAATATGTGATATCTTGAGTTAGAAATTCATATATTTTATCATCATCTGGTAAAATAAATCTAATATTTTTAACGTCGAACATGAATCCTGTTTGCCTAAAGCAATTTAATGCTTTTGTTTCTTCTACCATATTCCTTGGTATATCTATTTTTTGTTTTTCATCTAGTGGATTGAATTCAAATTTATCATAACAAAATTTGATATCTGCTACTATATAATCATTTTTATCAAAGTCTAAAAAAACTTTGACACCTAGTTCTTTTGGCTTTAAATCTTTGATTTCATCTTCATCAATGTTTCCCATTTTAATAGCATTTTTTACTTTTGGCATAACTATTGAAAATAATTGTACTAAATCACTTTTTTGTAAATGTAATTCTGACACATAATTTTGCCTAAAGCTTTGCCATAATTTTAAATTAGTATTTACGTATTCTGGTATCATACGATAAATATAGTTATCCTGTAGCATATATTGATAATTTTTACCATGAAGTACATTCATTTGAAAAATATCTGCATTTGGTATAATAGTATATTCGTCTTTTTCAATTTTATTTAATGTGAATTCTAAATTTGGATTACTATCAATAAATGTAATATCTGTTTCTTTAACATCTTTTTTCATCTTTACTGTTTTTCCTTTTAAAATGTTAAATAAATCGTCTAATCCAGTATTACTTAGCATTATATTTGTTTCACTTAATGCTTTTCCATAGTATCGATATTGACTGTTTGAATTTGAATTAGCATATTTGATAATTTCTGCATATTTTAAAATAAATTCTAATAGTTCTTGACTTTCTTTTGTAAAAACTTCCTTTACATGCATAAATTGTAATTTGTCACCATATCTGTAAAAACTATTTTTTAACATTCTTTCATAGAATTCTGATAGGTCTTTTATTTTATACATTCTTTTGTCTCCAATTTTAAATTCTACTTTGATATCATTTGTAAATTTGTCGTAAATTAAATATGGTTCTATGTTTATGCTTTCTTTATTTTTTATAATGATTTCTTCTTTATTAATTTCTTCTACTTCTTCGTTGTAAAAATTAGTTACAATTTGTCTAAAGTTTTTATACTTTGCTTCTTTTCTAACATTTTTTTTGTAGTTTTGCTTTGTGTTCATATTTTCTAGTGCAAATGTAGTTGCTAATGTATGTTTACATACACTATAGTGTTTTTCATAGTCAGGACATGTGCAAGAAATGTCATCTATTTCTCCTTTTTTTGCAGATATATATGTTGTATATATTTCGTTCCCATATACATTGGCTTTTACTTCAAAGTTTTTTGGATCTATATAATTTATATTTATAATCTCTACTTTTCCTGTATTGCTATATTCTTTTGCTTTTAATTCTCTTTGTGTTCCTGCATCTTCGCATAATTCTTTTAATATTTGCAAACTAATCTCCATGATTTTTTCCTTTCTGTTTGTTATGTTTCTGGCTAAGAATTATATCATATTATTTTTATATTTACAAGTAGAGTTTACAACAAATTCTATAATTTGCTAAAATTAACATAATATGATATATATGTAACTAGTAGTTAAGCAAAAAGTCCTATCTTGCCATATATGGTGAAAAAGATAGGCAGAAAGGAAATAATGGATTTACTAAAGATACGAGAAGAACTCTCCAGGAAAATCTCTGATAAATTCAGAGAAGCACTTGAAAACTTTTACGGAGGAACAACAATGGAGATAACTCACTTACCTGATTTTGATGTGACATCGTCGTCTCCTGCAATCGGATTTGTGGTAAAACTTAGTCCGATTGCACAAAATGAAGAGCCTTTAAAATAAAAGTTGTCTTCTAATACCCTCCTTTTCCCCTGCACTAGTAATACCGGTGCGGGGGATTCTTTATTAAAAAATAATAGCCAAAGATTTTCTATATGAGTTATAGAAAACTTTTGGCTAACCTTTATATTATTAAAAAACTTATGTTTTTAACACCTTTTTATTCTTTTCATAATATTTACTAATTAATTCGTCGAGTTCGATACTTAATTGATAGATAACAGAATAATCTTCTCCATCTTCGATGCTTTTGTTTAATTTATCTCTTAATTTACAAATTTCATCATTTAACATATCCATCTCTCCTTTTTCTATCATTTTCTCTTTTGTTTATATTTAAATTACCATATTTTTCCTTTTTAGTCAAGCAAAATTCTTGTTTTTTCATAACTTTCGTATGACCTTTGTTGACAAATTTCGACACTAAAATATAAAATAAAACGGCATAAATCATAAAACAAGATTTATACCGTTAATTCTACAAACTGACAATTGACAAAACCATCTTATTTTCGTTAAAAACTTCTTTTAAAATTTGCTGTGCATACTCTACATTTACTGTCATGATTTGTTCAATATAATCAAAACTATTTATTCCTTTAAAATAATCTGCTAAAAACATTCTGGCAATATCTGTTACATCATTATATTCCTTTATATAATCTCCATATAATGTTTTACGAATTCTATTAAAATCCTTTTCATTAATTCCTTTTTCTTTCATTTCCTTTAATTGCTTTTTAAATGCTTGATATACTTCTTCTGGATTATTTGATTGCCCTGATATTAAAATATGTGCATATCCTCTTGAAAACTCATAATCCATGCTAGGAGATGCTGAAATTGTTCCTTTATCATATAGTGTTTTATACAAATTTGAGCTTTCACCCATAAGAAGATGTAATAGGATTTCAACAGCAATATGTTTTTTTACAATTTCTTCTTTACTATTACCTTGGCAAGTATCAACTGGTTTGTCTTTTATTCCTATTGTATATAAAGGTCTACTTACTTCCATATTTTGTGTTACTTTTTCTTTTACTATTTCTTCTTTTTCTTCTGGATAAATCCTTTTAATTTCTCCATTTGATTTTATGTTATTCAATCTTTTCTTAATCTCTTGTAATATACTATCTGGTTCAAAATCGCCACAAATTACCATCGCCATATTTGAAGGATTATAAAATGTATTATAGCATTTATATAATATGTCTTTATCAATTTTACTTATTGTTTCTATTGTTCCTACTGTATCTAATCTAATAGGGAAATCATGGTACATTGCTTGTAATGCATTTAAATATACTTTCCAATCTGGATAATCATCATACATCATAATTTCTTGTCCTATAATCCCCTTTTCTTTTTCTACATTTTCATCTGTAAAATAAGGATGTTGTACATAGTCCATAAATTCATCTAATGCTTCATAAAAATGTTCTGTACATTCATATAAATATGCTGTATGGTCATTTGTTGTATATGCATTAGCACTTACACCTATTTCTGTTAGTACATCTAAACTATTTCTGCCATTTTCTTGTTCAAACATTTTATGTTCTAAAAAGTGTGCAACTCCATCTGGTACTACTGTAACTTCTGTTTCTCCTGGAACTATAAAGGAACTATCATTTGAACCATAATTTGTACCCCAAATTATATATTTCTTTTTCATTCCTTTTTTTGGTATTATCATAACAGTTAAACCATTTTCTAATTTCTCTATATATAACTTCTCTTTTACTTTTAAATTTTCAATAACTTGCATAAAATTTCTCCTTCCTCGTATAGAATGTGTCCTCTTATAGACAAAATGTCCAAAAAAGGACCGTCCCAAAATGGACATTAGTTTTTTAGAAAGTAAATAGTGTCTATTTCCACTTTTTGTGCTATTTGTAAAACTGCTTCTTTGCTTACTTTTTCTATTCTTTTAATATATTGTTCTATGTCTAATCTGTTTTGACAAAATTCTTGTCCAAAGAAGTACATGATTTCTGTGTCTTGCTCATCATCTATTGTTTGAATTGCATCTATCATTCCTTTTTTTGCTACTTCTATGTCATTTTCAGTAAAGTCTCCTTGTTTCATTTGTTCTATTTGTTCTTTGACAATTTTTAATGCTTTTTCATAATTTTCTATTTCAATTCCACAGTTGATGAATATGTTGTTTTTCGCTTTTAAATAACTTGAACTTGCTACATATGCTAAACTTGCTTTTTCTCTTACATTTTGGAATAGTTTTGAATTTGCACTTCCTCCTAGAATATTGTTATAAATTAATGCGTCATATTGCATGTCTTCATTATCTAATTTAACATTTAATCCTAAAATTAGTTTTCCTTGTGTTACATCCATAGATTCTTGTATAACTTGTTCATGGTTTTGTGGAATTACTTCTAAATTTGTTCTGACATATTGTGGTTCTCTGTCCTCTAATTCTTGGATTTCTTTAGCTTTGCATATTACATCATATATATTGTCTTCTATTATTCCTGATACAAAAATATCAATTTTACAAGTTTTTAATAAGTTTTGATAGTATTCATATAGTTCTTTTCTATCTATTTTTTCTAGGTCTTCTACATAACCATATTTATATAGTTCAAATGGATGACCTTTATACATTTCTTCTGTACATCTGTCAATTGCATATCTTGCTTTATTGTCAATTTTACCTTCTATAACTTGCTTAATATTGTTCTTTTCTTGTGCCATATATTCTTCACAAAAGCCATCGTCTTTGATAAGTGGATTGAAAACAATTTCTAATAGTTTTTCCATTGTATGGGATAACATGTTTTCTTCTCCTTCTGGCAAAAATGTATCATTTATGCTTTCCATATAGAATTTTAAAACCTGATTGTCTCCTCTTTTATCTATTCCACAATTAAAAGAGGCTCCATACATTTCTTCTAATTCTGTACTGATTGCTTCTTGTGTTGGCATATTTTTAGATCCTCTTCTTAAAATTGCTGGTAATATTGCATTTTTGGTAACATTTTCTCTATTTAATTCTGTTGTTAAAAATATAGATATTAAGTTTGTTTTAAATTTTTCATTATGAATCAAATGAAGTTTGATTCCTTTTTTTATTTCTTTTATTTGATATTTCATACGTACTCCTTTCTTTTATACAGTTGTGCTTATTTTATCCATTTCTGGTTTTTTTATACTTTAATGTATCTATCAAAATTGTAAAAGGGAAGTAGTGTTTTTCTACATACTCCCCCTTTATTATATCTAAAATTTTCTTTTTCTTGCAGCCTCTGATTTTTTCTTTCTCTTGACACTTGGTTTTTCATAGTGTTCTCTTTTTCTAACTTCTTGCATAACTCCATTTCTTGCACATTGTCTTTTAAACCTTTTTAAGGCTTCTTCTATATTTCCATTATTTACTTTAATCTCTGACATTTATAATTCCCCTCCTTCCAGCTATGCTGATCTGTATGTGGGATAACCCTATAACATTATTCATTATACATGAAACGTACAGGCTTGTCAATAGATATTTTGCCATTTTTTGTATTCTTTTTAAGATTGATATACTAACCTTTCTATTTCTTCTTTGCTTAGTTCTGTTGCCCTTTGAATATCTTCCAAATCAATTCCTAATTTTACCATTTTCTTAGCAATTTTTATTTTTTCTTGCTTTCTTCCTTCTTTTCTTCCTTCTTTTCTTCCTTCTTTTCTTCCTTCTTTCAATCCTTTTGCCTTTCCTTCTTTCAATCCTTTTGCTTTTCCTTCTTTTAATCCTTTTGTTCTTCCTTCTGCCAATCCTTTTGCTTTTCCTTCTGCTAATCCCTCTTTTATGTAATTTTGTTTTTCCTCTAATAATATATCAATAAAACTCATATTTCTTTCTCCTTCTTCCAATTCCTCAAATTTTTTCTTTATATTTTTGTTTTTTAAAACGTCATTATGCACATAATTTGCTATTTCTTTTAATATTTGTATATTTTCTTCATTTTTTTCTGTATATAAAATATATTGAAAAGTATTGTCTAATTCTTCTTTAGTTTTTGCTTTTTCTAATCCTAATATTTTTAATAGAAAAAGACGATTGTGTAATAATATATCCATTTTTATTAAATTGATATCTAACACATGATACCCACTTAATTCTAAGTTTTTATATCCTTTTATCTTTGGTTGCATTTGTGTAATATTTTGATAAGCATTCCATTTTGTTTTGTTACTTGTATAAAGTACAAGTGGTATAATTAATGGTACAATGTATTTAGGGTTATTTTTCATCTGTTGATTTTCTAATTTAATAATTTCAATTTGGTATTCTGCAATCCTTTGCGCCATATTATAATCAACTCTAGATTGCTGTTCTATTAAGAAAAATATATTACTATTCCTGATTTTATATATTATATCTGATTCTCTATTTTGAAATTGTGCATTAATAAATTTGCAATGATACCTTTCTAAATTTTCTTCTGTTAATTTATTTTTAAAATTAAAATACTGATTTATTAGTCCTACTACTTGAGTTTTGTTAGATAGTATTCTCCTAAAAATTTTATCATAGGGTTGATATATTTTTTGTGTTTTCTTCATAAATTGTATAAATGTCTCCTTTCTTAATTATATAGTATTGATGCTATAAGTCAAATTTGCTTTTATAGTAAAGATAGCCTTAATCTTAACTTTTCTCATGTTTTTTCTGAAATTCTTAATTTTTGGGGTTTTTTCGAACTAAAAATAATTTGAATTTTTAAATACAAAAATATAATATCATAAAAAGTCGAGTTTTTCAATACTTTGCATTTACTTTTCATCGCAAAATATGACAAAATTCGACTTGATTAAACTCATTTAAATATACTTGTTTCTTATATAACTTCCTGTAAATTCATTTTCTATTATATCCATACAGATAACATCATAATATTTTCCATTTATAAATCTACTTTCTCTCTTTTTCCCTGTTTCTTTAAATCCACATTTTTTATAACATTTTAATGCTCTTTGATTAAAACTCATTAAATCCAATTTTATCGTATGTAAATTCATATAATTAAATCCATAATCTAGTATTAATCTAATTGCTTCTGTTCCATAAGCATTATTCCAATATTCTTTATTTCCTATAAATATTCCTAATGTTGCTGTTCTATGTACATTATCTATTCCTTCTAATGATATTGTTCCTATCATCTCATCTTTGTCATTTGTAACAATTACAAATGACGCTTCTGCATTTTTGTGTTCTTCTAAATATTGTTTTTCACCATCTAAAGTGCATAGCACTCCGCTTCTTCCTAAATAATTAGTTATTTCCATGTCATTTAACCATTCTG
Source organism: uncultured Clostridia bacterium (assembly GCA_947624365.1). Lineage (GTDB taxonomy): Bacteria > Bacillota > Clostridia > TANB77 > CAG-508 > CAG-269. The sequence goes on along the minus strand of CANQJY010000012.1, from coordinate 3,136 downwards.
TAAATTTTTCTAAATCTTCTGTATTTCTTGGAGATAAATAAATCCTATCTCCTATCAATTTCTTAAAATATTTCATGATTAACCATCTCCTATTATTAATTTTAAATATTTATCTGTAAAAGCTTTTACTTTTTCTTCTTTACTCTTTAACTTTTCCATTAAATTATTTGCAATTTGATATGTTTCATCAAATTCTTGCTTACTAATTTCAAGCCTTTCATATGCTGCTTTTAATTCATCTTCATCTAATAATATTATTTTTCCATCTTTCTGTAATACGACATCTAAATACATATCATCTTCATATGGAATTTCATTTTCTTTTCCTATTTCCCTTGCAATGTCAAAATACCACTCAACAATTTCATTATTTTCATCATATATTGCGGTTAATGCAACTTTTGAAGTATAATCGTAAAATTGTAGCCATTTATATCCATTGTTCCTAATACATAATCCATTTTTTAGCATATATGGTTTTCGTACTTTTATATAATTTTCTAGATACATATCTCCTTTAAAATCATTTTCTTCTATTGATTTCATTTTTTGTTGTGTTTCTATTACATCATTGCTTTGACTACTGCTATTGGCATATCTCTTTTTTAAACTAATCCAATATCTTTGTTCTATTTTTCCATTATCTGCAAGAAACTCATTTTCTAGAATTCCTCCATTTTTTTGAATACTTTTGCTTGAGCCAATATTGTCTTTATAGCATGCCATTAATACTCTTTGTATTCCCAGTTTTTTGCATTCTTCTAATGCCAATTTTATCATTTCTGTTGCATATCCTTTTCTTCTTTCTGATGGTCTTACTCCATCACCTATATGTCCTATATTTTTTAATAGACGTTCATTTAGTTCATGTCTAATTTGTATAGTTCCTACAACTCTATTATCTGATTTCCTTACACCTAGAAATACTGTTGATGGAATTTTTCCTACTTGTATAGTTTGCTTTGATACATCATTTTTTATTTTTTGTAGCCACTCATCAAAATCTTTTATTCTATCTAGTCCTCCATCACCATTTAATTCATATTCACCATTATCAAAATGCTCTTTTAGATATTCTTCCATTTGCTCCTTATATTCTTCTGTTGGAAATACTAGTTTTAATTCATCTTTCATATATTATTCCCCCTGTTAAATCAAAAAGTCTTGCGAAGAAATCCTTTAAGACTCCTTTGCAAGACTTTGTATCTTACTTTATAAGTGTAGGTAGGTTTGTATTTTTCTACCCTTTACCGCTCAAACAAAATTGTTTTTAGGTAAACTCTTAAATATATTTTATATTTTAACATATTATTACAATATTGTCAAATTTATGAAAATATTGATCCAATCCATTGAAAAATAGGGTTTTCAAAAATAAGTTCTCTTATCCAACCATTTGTAAAAGGAATAAACCATAGAATAACTCCGAGTATAATTACAACAATAATTGTTAATACAACAGCCAGCAAATCCTTTTTTGTCATTTCTTTATATTCTTGTCTTTTGGGTCTATCATTATATAACATTTTAACAAAATCTATAATACCTCCAAATGTCCCCATCCTACGATTAGAAACACTTTTCTGAGGTTGTTCTTCTATTGTTTTTTTTGATCTTATACCTTTTTCTGTGCTATAATCAGTTTCTCCATATGTTTTTTTGAATTGTTCTTCTTTTTCTTTTTTTAATTCTATATCATATTGCTCTTTTAAAAATGCATTAGAAAGTACATCATATGCTTCATTTATTTCTTTTAGTCTTTTTTCTGTAACTTCTTTTATCTTTTCATCTTTCTGCAAATCTGGATGATATTTTTTTACTAGTACTTTATATGCTTTTTCTATAATTTCAGTAGATGCATTTTCATTTACTTGCAATATTTCATAATAATTTTTCATACTAACCTCTATTCAGAAAAGATTGCTTCAAATTCATCTGCTTCAATTTTTTCTTTTTCTAAAAGGATTCCTGCAACTGCATGTAATTTATCAACATGTTCTGTTAAAATTTGTCTTGCTTGGTTATATCCTTTATCAATAATTTTCTTTACTTCTTCATCTATAATTGCTGCTGTTTCCTCTGAATATTCTTTTGATTGTGCAAAATCTCTACCTAAAAATACTTCACTTTGGTTAGAACCTAACATTAATGCTCCAATTCTATCACTCATACCATATTTTGTGACCATACTTCTAGCAATTTGTGTTGCTCTTTCAATATCATTACTTGCACCTGTAGATATGTCATTTAATATTAAGGCTTCTGCTACTCTACCTCCAAGTAATGAAACTATATTTTCTTCCATTTCTGTTTTAGACATAAAGTTTTTATCTTCTGTTGGACGGTACATAGTATATCCTCCTGCCATACCTCTTGGCACAATTGATATTTGATGTACTGGATCTTGCGTTTCTAAATAATGACTGACAACAGCATGACCTGCTTCATGGTAAGAAACTAGTCTGTTTTCTTTTTCGCTTCTTACTTTTGTTTTCTTTTCTGGTCCCATGGTTACTTTTACCATGGCATCTTCAATTTCTTTCATTCCAATTTGTGATAAATTTCTTCTTGCTGCTAATAAAGCTGCTTCATTTAAAACATTTTCTAAGTCTGCACCTGCAAAACCTGATGTATTTTTTGCAATTATTTTTAAATCTACATCATCTGCTAATTTTTTCTTTCTAGAGTGTACTTCCAAAATTTGCTCTCTTGCTTTTACATCTGGTGCTCCTACTACAATTTGTCTATCAAATCTACCTGCTCTTAATAACGCTTTGTCTAATACATCTGGTCTATTTGTAGCTGCTAATACAATAACACCTTCATTATCTGAAAATCCATCCATTTCAACTAGTAATTGATTTAATGTTTGCTCTCTTTCATCATGTCCTCCACCGAGTCCTGCTCCCCTTTGACGTCCTACTGCGTCAATTTCATCTATAAAGATAATACATGGTGCATTTCTTTTTGCTTCTTCAAATAAATCTCTTACACGTGATGCACCAACTCCGACAAACATTTCAACGAAGTCTGATCCACTTATAATAAAAAATGGTACTCCTGCTTCTCCTGCAACTGCTTTTGCTAAAAGTGTTTTTCCTGTTCCTGGTTGACCTACTAATAAAACACCTTTTGG
>CANQJY010000011.1 GCA_947624365.1 uncultured Clostridia bacterium | reverse complement strand
AATTTATTTAGCTTATATTATAGTATTTGCTTGTGTTTCAGGTTTATTGATAGATTTTATTGGATTAACAGTATAAAAATAGTTTGAATAAATGTAAAAATACTCTTGCAATATTAATTTTATTATATAATATGATACAAATGAAAATATCAAAAATTGCAACAGGAAGGAATATGTTTAAAATGAGCGAAGAAAGAATTGCAACAATGGATGCTGTTTTAACTTTGAATTTTGATAAGAACGGAAAGAAAAACTATATTGGCGGTGCAACTTTTATAGAAATTTATGAGGCATTTATGAAGAACAAGAAGATATATTTATATAATGATATTCCAGAAGGAATGCTATATGATGAAATATCAGGATTTTCTCCAATAGTAATTATAAACATTTAATTTTTATTTTATTTTAAAGCTATAATAATTGTTATCAGTTAAAACATTATCATTAAAACTCTCAATTGGATAATAATATACATAGTTTATTTCACATGTTTTTGTATTATCTATTATATCTTCTTGTACGTAAAGACTCACAACATATGTACTATATTGATAAACTAATTTATAATTAATACTTGGTACATTCTCTTTTTTTGCTTTTTCTAAGGACTTATTTGAAACAATATATGTTGGTGCTCCACAATTATTAATTATTGCATCTAGTATGTTTGATTGATTATCAAAATTTTCATTTTGAATATTTAGCCCTAGTTGACTAGCAGACATATTAATACTACCTTGTAATAAATCTCCCTGTGCATGAATTGCGAATTTCCCCTGATTTATACATTCTTTAAAGGTTAATCCTTGACCATATAATTCTATAATAAACAATAGAGAATTATCTTTATCATGTACGTTTACTGTTGAAACTGCTATATTATTTATATCATTTAAATTTGAAGTCTTAACTTTTTCAGTTGATCCATATGGATAATATACATATGTTGCCATATATTCATTCAGCTTATTTATATCAATTGGAGGTATAATTCCTGCCATCTGCTTGTTTCCAAATAAACTAAGATTGTATGTTGCTTTTTGGCTTTGGAATTTTTTATAATTAGCTATCCAAAATTCTAAAGTATCATTATTATTAATATTATTTACAACTGGAGTATTTGAAATGTTATTTGAGTGATTTAAATCCTTTTCATTATTTGTTAGCATATTCGTTTTTAATAATCCTAATATTATACTTATAATTACTGGCACCAATATAATATCAAATGTTGAAATAAATAAAGCTAAATTTAAAAATATATTAAAGATAAAACTATGGTAAGTATATAACAATATTTATTAAAATGCAACAAAGAAAACTGTTATTTGTAAGAACTTGAATTGATAGCAAATTTATGATATAAATAAGAAGAATATGAAATTTGCAACGTAATCTTATTTATTACCTAAAAGAATATAAAATACAGGAATACCACTAGAATAAGGTGCAATATCATACTGTTGATAAAAAATAGCAACACTATTTTCAAATAAATAGAACTGCTCAAAATTAAATGTTTCAACAGCTAATTTTGCATAATCCTCGAAATATGAAAATGTCCCATTTTCTATTTGTGATTCAATTTGATGAAAAATTTCTTTCAATAGTAAAATTACGTAAGAACAGTCATTATGAAAAAATGAGGAAAGTGGAATTTGAGTACCATTTGTCATATTCCAAGTTTGTGCAGACCTTATTGTAGAGCCATGTGCACCACCAGCATAGACATATTGATCACTATACAAACTTATAAAATTATTTTTATTATATGTAGTTGTATAAGTATAAACAAGTTCATAAGGAGAAAAAGGATAATTGTTATTCATATTATAGTCATAAATTTCTTTAGCATTTTCAAACAAATCTTTTTCTGCATATAATTTTAATTCCATAGATTTAATTTGATTAAACTGATTAAAATTACGAACACTATAATAATATGAATTTGAAGCAATACGTGGATATTCAATTCTATATTTTACAATTAAATGATTTTTATAATACAAATTTTTTTCAATTACAATTTTTTGAATATCAAACATATAATCACCTATTTTATTGTATGCAATAAATAAAAATATTTTACTATAAAGGAGAAAACATATGAACTATCCAGAAAATTTAAAAAAAGGTGACACAATAGGAATTTGTGCACCATCAGGAGGATTATTAAAAGAAGAAAAGCAACAAAAATTAGATGTAGCAATTAAACAATTAGAACAGATGGGATATAAAGTAATAGAAACAGAAAGTGTCAGAAAAGAAGAAAAAGGACGAAGTGCATCTGCTAAACAAAGAGCAAAAGAATTAATGCAATTACTAGAAAATGACGAAGTAAAATTAATAATATTTGCAACAGGTGGAGATTATCTATTTGAAATTTTTGATTATTTAGATTTAGAAAAAATAAAAACAATAAAACCAAAATGGATGCAAGGATATTCAGATATAACAGGAATTGAATTTTTATGGAACACAATTTTAGAAATACCATCAATATATTGTGATACTATAAAAAGTTATGCAATGAAACCACTATACCCTAATTTAATAAATGCTTTAGAAATTGCTTCAGGAAAACCAACAATACAAACATCATTTGAAAAACATGAAAAATCATATACAACAATAGAAGAAGCATTTGAAGAGCCAAATGAAGAAACACAAAAATCAGAAGATATTTATAAAGGATATAATTTAACAGAAACAGTACAATGGAAAAATGTGACAGGAGAAAGCAAAATAGAAATACAAGGCAGAATGATAGGAGGATGTCTAGACTGTGTACAACGCTTTTTTGGAACAAAATATGACAATATATGTAACTACATAGAAAAATATAAAAAAGATGGAATAATTTGGTACTTAGAAACATTTGAAATGAACAGTCCAGAATTAACCAGAATTCTATGGCAAATGAAACACGCAGGATATTTCAACAATGTAACAGGAATTATATTTGGAAGACCATTAATATTCCGACAAGACTATGGAATATCTTTCCAAGAAGCAGTAAAAAACATATTAAGCGACTTAAATATTCCTATCATATGTGATGCAGATATAGGGCATGTATATCCACAAATGGCAATTATCAATGGAGGAATAATGAAAATCACATCAGAAAACGGAAAGGGAATGTCTATTTGGGACAGATCTAATAAATAGATCTGTTTTTTTATAAAAATTAAAAAGGCTATTGACAAAAGATAAAAAAGAATATAAAATACAAACATAAGTTTTAACAAACAAATGAACGTAAAATATAAAAGGAGAATGGATATGATTACAACACTACATATTAAAAATATAGGAATTATTGAGGAAATAACAATTGATTTAAATAAAGGATTAAATGTTTTGACAGGAGAAACTGGAGCAGGAAAAACATTGATTATAGATGCATTATTAATATTATCAGGAGAAAGATTTTCAAAAGAAATGATAAGAAAAGGCGAAACAAACTCTTTTATTGAAGCATGCATTTATTTACCTGATAATCCACAAGCTATTGATGGCAATATTATTGTATCAAGAGAAATAAATAGTAATGGAAGAAATTTATGCAAGATAAATGGAAGAATGGTCACAGTTAATGAATTAAAAGAATTTATGACAAAAATTATTGAAATTCACGGACAAAATGACAATCAAACTTTATTAGATAATCAATATCATTTAGCATATTTAGACGGATTTATAGGAGAAAAGTTAGCAACTAAAAAAGAATATGAGACATATTATGAAGCATATTGCAAAATTGAGAAACAATTAAAAGAAAATTATGGCGATGAAAAAGAACGTGAAAGAAAATTAGATTTATTACAATATCAATATGAAGAAATAGAACAAGCAAAATTAAAACAGGGTGAAGAACAGGATTTAGACGTACAAAGAAAAATAATGTTAAATAGTGAAAAAATAATAGAAAATTTAAAACAAACTGATATTGCACTAGGAGAAAATGCTATTGATGCTATAAGTACAGCCATTCGCTCTCTAGAAAAGATTGAAAATATAGATATTAAATATGAAGAAACTGCAAATAATCTAAAAAATATTTATTATGAATTACAAGAAATAGCAAGAGAAATAACAATTAATAGAGAGGAAACAGAATTCAATGACGAAGAAAGAAACCAAATTGAAGAAAGACTAGATATAATACATAATTTAAAAAGAAAATATGGAAATACAATTTCTGAAATCTTATCATATAAAGAGGAGATAAAAACAGAAATTGAACATATCCAAAATTTAGAAACATATATAAACAAACTACAAAAAGAAAAAAAGGAAATTGAAGAAAAAATGCAAGAATTGGCAAATCAAATGCATAAGATTAGAATTCAAGGAGCAATAGAATTAAGCAATAAAATTAATAAAGAGCTAGAAGATTTAGAAATGAAAAATGCCAAAATACAAATAAAAGTAGAAGAAAAGAATATCTTTATGAACACAGGAATAGATATAGTAACTATTTATATACAAACAAATTTAGGAGAAGATGAAAAGCAATTATCGAAAATTGCATCAGGAGGGGAAATATCTAGAATCATGTTGGGAATAAAAACAGTTTTGGCAGACACAGACAAAGTTCCAATTCTCATTTTTGATGAAATTGATACAGGTATTAGTGGAAAAGCTGCAAATAGTGTAGCACAAAAATTACATCTTATTGCAAAAAAACATCAAGTATTATGCATATCACATTTACCTAATATTGCAGCAATAGCAGACGAAAACTATTTTATAAGCAAAAATGTTGTAAATGAAAGAACAAATACAAATATTAAGAGATTAAGTGAGGATGAAACTTTAAAAGAAATTGCTAGAATTTCTTCAGGAGAAGTAAATGAAATCAGTCTAAAATATGCTCAAGAATTAAGAAATAAAAAAGTATCCTAAAAATTAAAAAACATAAATTGGTATAAATTAGAAAATATTGCACAAGATATATAAAACTATAATTTAGAAAAGAAAGGGAAATATTATGAAAAATTTTATACCAATTGTAAATGTTAAAGCATTAGAAGTTTTAGACTCAAGAGGAAATCCTACTATTCAAGTAGAAGTAATACTTGCAGGAGGCTTTTCAGGAATTTCTATGGTACCATCAGGAGCTTCTACAGGAAGTTTTGAAGCAGTAGAATTACGAGATAATGATAAAACAAGATACTTCGGCAAAGGTGTTCAAAAAGCAGTAGAAAATGTAAATAAAAAAATCGCAAAAAAAATCATAGACATGAATGCATATGACCAAAGAAATATTGATAGAGAGTTAATATTATTAGATGATACTTTAAATAAATCAAACCTTGGAGCTAATGCAACTCTAGGAGTTTCTTTAGCAGTTGCAAAAGCTGCAGCAAATTCTTTAGGATTAGAGTTATATCAATATATAGGTGGTATTTATGGGAATAAATTGCCAGTTCCAATGATGAATATTTTAAATGGTGGAAAACATGCTGACAATAATATTAATATTCAAGAATTTATGATTATGCCAGTTGGAAGTATCACATTTGCTGAAAGATTAAAAAGAGGAGCAGAAGTATATCATACATTAAGAAAAGTATTAAAAGAAAAAGGATATTCAGTAGCAGTAGGAGATGAAGGAGGATTTGCACCAAATTTAGAAAGTGAAGAAGAAGCATTAGATGTAATTGTAGAAGCAATAAAAAAAGCTGGATATGAGCCTAAAAAAGACATATGTTTAGCACTTGATATTGCAAGTACAGAAATGTTCGAAGAAGCAAGAAATATTGGTAAAAATGGATATTATTTTTGGAAAACAGATATTTTCAAAACAAGAGATGAAATGATAAAATATATGGAAAATTTGTGCGAAAAATATCCAATTATTTCTATAGAAGATGGTTTAGCCGAAGAGGATTGGGAAGGATGGAAAAAACTAACAGAACAATTAGGAAATAAAATTCAATTAGTAGGTGATGACTTATTTGTAACAAATATAAAACGATTAGAGAGAGGAATTAAAGAACAAGTTGCAAATGCTATATTAATTAAACCAAATCAAATTGGAACATTAACAGAAACATTAGATACAATTCAAAGAGCAAAAGAAAAAGGATATGAAACGATAATATCACATCGTTCAGGTGAAACAGAAGATACCACAATTGCAGATATAGCTGTAGCAGTTAATAGTGGACAAATAAAAACAGGTGCACCATGTAGAACAGATAGAGTATCTAAATATAATAGATTACTAAATATTGAGGATATGGAATAAGTATTGTAAAATTTATTTTCAAATGATATAATGAAAAAAATAAAAAAGGACAAGGAATAAAATGAAAAAAATAAATGGAATTATTTTACAATGCTTTGAATGGTATTTAAAAACAAATCAAGATTTTTGGAATACATTAGCAAACAAATCACAAGAATTGGAAAAATTAGGAATAACAGCAGTATGGCTACCACCAGCATATAAAGGTATTGGTGGAAAAGATGAAGTCGGATATGGAGTATACGACTTATATGATCTTGGGGAATTTAATCAAAAAGGGACTGTTAAAACTAAATATGGTTCAAAAGAAGAATATATAAATTGTATTATGATGTTAAAACAAGCAGGAATGGAAGTATATGCTGACATTGTGTTAAATCATAAAATGGGTGCAGACAAACTTCAAACCATTCCTGCTACAAAAGTAGATTGGGGAAATCATAATATAGAAATTGCAAATCAAGAAACAGTCAAAGTAGCAACAAAATTCACTTTTCCAGAAAGAAAACATAAATATTCTGATTTTGAATGGAATTGGACACATTTTAAAGGCATTGACTATAATAGTGAAACAAGTGAGCAAGCAATTTTTAAATTTAAAGATAAATCATGGAGTCAAACAGTAGATGAAGAATTCGGCAATTTTGATTATTTAATGGGAGCAGATTTAGATTTTGATAATAAAGAAGTTGTTGAAGAATGTATTGCGTGGGGAAAATGGTACATAGAAACAACTAATATAGATGGCTTTAGGCTTGATGCAGTAAAGCATATTAATGCTAGTTTTTATAGAGATTGGTTAAAAATAATAAGAGAATATTTTAAAAAAGAATTATTTGCAGTAGGCGAATATTGGTCAACAGATGTAAAAAAATTACATAGATATTTAACAGAAACAGAAGGTGAAACATCTTTATTTGATGTGCCACTTCATTATCATTTTACTCAAGCTTCAAAAGATGACACAGTAGATTTATCAAAAATACTAGATGAAACATTAATAAAAGAAAATCCAGCAAAGGCTGTTACATTTGTAGATAATCATGATACACAACCAGGTCAATCCTTAGAAAGCTTTGTAGGAGAAAATTTCAAACAAAGCGCATATTCAATTATTCTATTAAGAGAAGATGGCTATCCATGTGTTTTTTATGGAGATTTATATGGAATACCACATGATAACATTGAACCAGTAAAAAACATAGAAACATTAATTACATTAAGAAAAGAAAAAGCATATGGAACACAACATGACTATTTTGATAATCCACATTATATTGGTTGGACAAGAGAAGGTGATGAAGAACATTTGCGTTCAGGATTAGCAGTTATAATTACTAATCAATCAGAAGGCGAAAAACAAATGTACATTGGAATACAACATGCAGGGAAAACATTTATTGATGCATTAGGAAATGTTGAAGAAGAAGTATTTATTCAAGATGATGGAAATGGTACATTTAAAGTAAAAGAAAAATCAGTATCAGTTTGGGTAGAAAAATAAGGAGAAAAAATCAAATATGAGGATAATAAAAGAAATAATTATCACTATTTTGTTATTATCAATAACAATTCCTGTTATGGCAATAGATTTAAATGAATATAATTTGCCAAACATTGGAATGAAGATACGGAATAAATAATAATTTAATAGAAGTTATATCAGGATTAAAAAATAATGATGAAAGGTTAAAAAATATAAATGACAAAGAAGAGCGTTTAATAAATTATCAAAATACAGGAGTTGAGTTATATGCAGTAAATAATATAGAAACTCAAGCAACTCAAGAAATTTTAGTTATTAGTAGGAGTAATAGTAATTATACTGAAATACCAGATTTAAATCAATTATCAGAACAGGATATTGCAACATATCAAAAACAATTAACAGAAACAATTGGTGAATATGAAATAAAAGAAAATGAAATTTTAAAAACCAATAACGGAAATACATATATTCACATTGTTTCAAATATAAAAGACGAAAAAAATACAATGGATATGTCTATTTATTATACAATTATGAATGGACGTTTAATAACAGTAAGTTTCCGCTATTACAATCAAGACCAACAAGTAAGAAATGAAGAAGAACTACAAATAATAAATGGAGTGGAATTTTATGAAGTTGCAAGGCCAATTTATGCAAATTCAAATCAAATAACAAGCTTAGCAATGGGAATTATAGTTATTTTAATAATTATTATTGCAATTATTGTATTTCTTATCAGAAGAAAAGATAAAAAGCTTTTTAATAATAGTATTAAAGATATAAAATTAAAACAATATAGTAAATTTGGTGGATTAATTTTATTTTTCTGGTCATTATGCTTTTACCAAATATTATTACGTATTATTGATATTGATGATGCAAGTAAAATACAAAACATGGAATTTTATACAAATGCAGTTACAATACAAAGTACAATATTAGTTTTAATAGCAATGTATCAAATTTATATAACAGTTAGAAGAAAGCAAGATACACCAAAAAAAATAAAAATAAGTAATATTATATGTGCAGTTGCAAGTTCTATTATAACTATAGCAAGAATAGTATATGCTAAAATTGTACCATTAGAAATATATACAGAAGAATATTTTAGGCAAGAAATATCTATATTAATAGTTGGTGTAATATATCCACTAATTTGGATATTATATTTTAACTTTTCTAAAAGAGTACAATACTATTATTATTTACCAGAAAGAAGGAATAAAAAAGTTGCAAAAGACGAAAAAAGTATTTAAGTGGGTTATTTTATTTATATGTATTTTGGCTTTTATTGGTATTTTGAGAGAAGTATTTAAACAAGAAACTCTACAAATGGATAAAATAGTCTATCAGCATATTGTAAATTTAAGACAAAACGGATTGACTATAATAATGATGGCAATTACAAATTTTGGAGCGCCATATTTCTTGATTACAATAGCCCTATTATCAATTATTTGTATTAAAGATAAAAAAATAGGAATATGGATAACACTTAATTTAATAATTTCAGCAATATTAAATGTATTATTAAAAAATTTAATTCAACGACCAAGACCACAAGAATATAGATTAATAGAAGAATATGGATATAGTTTTCCATCAGGACATTCCATGGTAAGTGTCGCTTTTTATGGACTTATTGCATATTTAATTTGGAAAAAATTAGAAAACAAAAAAGGAAGATACATATTAAGTACAATATTCGCTATATTACCAATTTTAATAGGATTTAGCAGGATTTATTTAGGAGTACATTATACTAGTGATGTATTAGCAGGATTATTATTATCAGTATCATATCTTATTATATTTACAACAATTATTAAGTCAGATGTGGAAAAATCTTGAAAAATAAAAAATAATATAGTAAAATGTTAACAAAATAAAAAAAGGAAAAAAGAATGGAAGAATTACAAAAGATTTTAATAAAAAAAGAAGCACAAAAGCGAAAAAAGAACATGAAATTATATCCATTATATATGATGTTTGGATATGACTTGATGTTTTATTATGCAATTAATGTTTTATTTTTATCTCAAGTAAAACATGTATCAGATGCTAATATCATGTTACTATCTTCAATTTATGCTATTAGCAGTATAATTATTATTTTACCAATATCAGCAATCACATCAAAAATAGGAACAAGAAAAGCACTTATTTATGGGAATTTATTAAATATATTTTCAACATTATGTTATATTGCGGGGAATAGTTATATATTTTTTATATTAGGACAAGTACTATCAGCACTTGCTTTTGGATTTATTAATATTTCTGTATCTCCAATATTAAAAGAATCTATTCCACAATCAACAGAAAAAAACAAAATATTTGATAAAATATATAGTAATGCATATTCGAAATATTGCATTTTTGCAGCTATTTCAACTATTGCTTCAGGATATTTGTATAATGTAGATCCATATATTCCAATGTTTTTATGTATGTTATGTAGTGTTATGGCGTTTATTATTGCATCACAGATGGAACAATTTAAGAAAGAAGAGAAAGAAGTCTTATTAAAAGAAAGTATGGCAGAATTAAAAAATGTTGTTGTATTTGCTACAAAATCAAAAAGATTAAAAGCACTTCTTTTCTCATTAGGATTGATTTGGGGAATGTTAGCTACTTTTACAACATATAGTACAACACTTTTAAAGAACATGGAAATATCAGCACAATATATTGGTTTGATTTTAGCAACATTAGAAATTATAAAAGGAATATGTTCTAAAAGAGCAAATAATTTCCATAAATTAAATAGAAATACAAGTATAACTAAAATATTATATATTATATCTATTAGTTATATATTAATAGGAATAATGGCAAATATTCAAATTCCATTTATGTATAAAATAGGAGCAATTATTGCAATATTCATAGTTATTAGAGGAATGAACGGTATTTATACAATATTATATAGTAAATATCTTAACAACTTTATGAGAACATCAATACTACCATCAATTTACTCTTTACAGTCAATTATTGACGAGATTTTTAGGTGTATTATTGCAGGTATAGCATCTGGAATACTAAATTTTACAAATATATATTCAGCAATGATAATTATAGGAATAGTGTTCTTAATTTTTAGTTCTATTATAATAGGGTATATGAGGGATAGATTAGGATTAAATCCATTAGAGTATGATAAAACAGATACAAAATATGCTAGTAAATAAAGGATTGAGGTAATATGAAAAACAAAAAAAGTTTAATTTATAGTTTTTATTATGCGGGACAAGGTATTATTTCTGCACTAAAAGAAGAAAGAAATTTAAAAATACATATATCAATAATGATATGTGTTATTTTAGCAGGAATATACTTTCAGTTAAATATGCAAGAATGGATTACTTGTATTATTTTATTTGCACTTGTAATTTCTTTAGAATTAGTTAATACAGCAATAGAAACAACTGTTGATATTGCAATGCCAGAAAAGGATGAAAAAGCAAAAATTGCAAAAGATGTATCAGCAGGAGCAGTATTAGTATCAGCAATTGCTTCAGCAATTATAGGTTTATTAATTTTTATACCAAAAATTATATAATGGGGGAATAATATATGAACAAAAAGAAGGTAATAATAGTTATTTTTATTGTTATTTTAGCAATTATAGGAATTACTTTTTGGATATTAAATTCTCAAGAAAAACCACAAGATGTATTAGAACAATATGTTAGTTTAATAAATAATCATAGCTATAAAGAAATGTATGAATATTTGACAGAAGAAGCAAAACAAAAAATATCTCAGGAAGATTTTGAAACAAGAAATAAGAATATTTATGAAGGAATTGATGCAGTTGATATAAAAAATGAAATAAAGGAAATAACAAAGGAAAAAGAAGGTACAAAAATTTCATATACACAAACCATGTCAACAGCAGCGGGAACAGTATCAATAGAAAAAACAACAACTTTGAAAAAAGAAAATAAAACATATAAAATAGAATGGTCATCTAGTCAAATTTTTCCACAATTACGAGATACTGATAAAGTAAGAATTTCTACAATAAAAGCAACAAGAGGAGAAATTATAGATAGAAATAAAACAGCTTTGGCTAAAGATGGTAAAATTTCATCAGTTGGAATTGTTCCTGGAAAATTAGGAGAGAATAAAGAAAATAATATTTCTAAAATTGCAGAATTAACAGGTGTATCAGAAGATTATATAAACACTCAATTACAAGCATCTTATGTAAAAGATGACACTTTTGTGCCAATAAAAAAAGTAGCAATGGATGCAACAGAATTAAAAGAGCAACTATTAAAAATACCAGGAGTAATGATAACTTCAATTGATGGAAGAGTATATCCATATGGTAAAGAAGCGGCACATATTACTGGATATGTACAAGCAGTTAGTCAAGAAATTTTGGAAGAAAAACAAGGAGAAGGATATAATAGTAATAGTGTTATAGGAAAAGCCGGTATTGAGTATGCCTGTGAAGATGAACTTAGAGGAATTGATGGTGTTGAAATTTATATTGTAGATGAAAATGAAAACAAAATACATGAAATTGCAAAACAAGATAAAAAAGATGGAAAAGATGTCCAATTAACAATAGATATTGATTTGCAAACAAAAGCATATAAACAGTTAGAAAAAGATAAAGGCTTTTTTGTTATTATGGAACCCAAAACAGGAGAAATGTTAGCACTTGTTAGTACACCAACATTTGATGCAAATGATTTTGTAGTTGGTTTAACAAATAGTGAGTGGGAAAAATTAAATAATGATATATCAAAGCCTTTATATACAAGATTTTTGCAAACATATTGCCCAGGCTCAACATTTAAGCCTATAACAGCAGGAATTGCATTAACAACTAATACAATTGATGAAAATACTGAGTATCAGTATGATAATTTAAGTTGGCAAAAAGATAGTAGTTGGGGAGATTATAAAGTAACTACATTAACTAAATATCAAGGACCTAAAAATGTGACAAATGCATTAATTTATTCAGATAATATTTTCTTTGCACAAGCAACATTAAATATTGGAAAAAATAAATATGTAGAAAATTTAAAACAATTAGGATTTGAACAACAAATTGATTTTCCACTAACAATAACAAAGTCACAATATTCAAATTCTGAAACAATTGATAGAGAAATTAAATTAGCAGACACAGGGTATGGACAAGGTGACTTATTAGTAAATCCAATTCATATGGCATCTATTTATTCTGCATTTGCTAATGATGGGAAAATGATAAAACCATATTTAATATATGATAATAAAAAAGTATCATATTTAAATGAAAATGCATTTTCAAAAGAAGCAACAGATATTGTAAAAAATGCACTTATTCAAGTAGTAGAAAACCCAAATGGAACAGCTAGTGATATGAAAATTAGTGGATTAACAATTGCAGGAAAAACAGGTACTGCAGAATTAAAAAAATCAAATGATGATACAGAAAGTGGAACATTAGGGTGGTTTGATTGCTTTACAACTAATAGAGAGGAAGGAAATTTGCTTATAATTGGAATGGTCGAAAATGTGCAAAATAATAGTAGTGGTGGTAGCCATTATGTAATTCAAAAAATTAGGAATATATTTTGAGCCTTTGTGAAAATTTTGTGAAATTTATTGCCAAAATAATAGCAAAATGGTATAGTATCCATAGTATAAATGGGAGGCAGAAATATGTTAAAATTAAAAAACATAACAAAAGACTATATTGCTGGAGATAGTACAGTACATGCCTTAAAAGGTATTAATATTGAATTTAGAAAAAGTGAATTTGTATCAATTTTAGGCCAAAGTGGAGGAGGAAAAACAACATTATTAAATATTATTGGAGGACTAGATAGATATACATCAGGAGATTTAATTATTAATGGGAAATCTACCAAGGAATTTAAAGATAGGGAATGGGATGCTTATCGTAACTACTCAATTGGATTTGTATTTCAAAGCTATAACTTAATTCCACACCAAACAGTATTAGCAAATGTAGAATTAGCACTTACCATATCAGGAGTATCAAAAAAAGAAAGAAAAGCAAGAGCTATAAAAGCATTAGAAGATGTAGGCTTAAAAGAACAAATTTATAAAAAACCAAATCAACTATCAGGTGGGCAAATGCAAAGAGTTGCAATTGCCAGAGCATTAGTTAATAATCCAGATATCATTTTAGCAGATGAACCAACAGGAGCTTTAGATACACATACAAGTGTGCAAATTATGGAAATACTAAAGCAAATATCAAAAGATAAACTAATTATTATGGTAACACATAATCCAGACTTAGCAGAAAAATATTCTACTAGAGTAGTAAAACTATTAGATGGAGAAATTACAGATGATTCAAACCCATATACTAAATCAGATAAAAAAGATGAAACAAACCAAGCTAAAACTGGCAGAACAGTGATGAAATTTTTTACTGCACTAAGACTTAGTTTAAATAACTTAATGACAAAAAAAGGAAGAACAATTTTAACATCATTTGCAGGAAGTATTGGAATTATTGGAATTGCTTTAATCTTAGCAATTTCAACAGGAGTAAATAATTATATTCAAAAAGTAGAAGAAGACACATTATCTTCTTACCCAATCACAATTGAAAAATCTACTATTGATATGACAAGTATGATGGAACTTATGATGGGAGAATTAGAATCAGATAATGAACATGAAGATGGAAAAATATATTCAGCAGATATCATGAATAAAATGATGGCAACACTTTCAAATAAAAAGGAAAATAATAATTTAACAGCATTAAAAGAATATTTGCAAGAAGAAAACAATCCAATAAAACAAAATAGCAATGCCATAAAATATGGATATAATTTAAAAATTAATTTATATAAAGAAGATACCAACAATGGAATTGTAAAAGTAAATCCAAGTACAGTAATGAATTCTATGGGAATGGGAGATTTAATAGAAGCAAGTAATAATAACGAATTCGCAGACATGATGGGAGGTAGTTCTGTAATGGTATCTAACACTGATGTATGGACAGAATTACTAGACAATGAAGAATTATTACATTCACAATATGACTTGATTGCAGGTTCATGGCCAAAAGATTATAATGAAGTAATATTAATTGTTGGGCAAGATAATGAGATTAGTGATTACACATTATATTCTTTAGGATTAAAAGATCAAGAAGAATTAAAGAAAAAATGGCAAGCAATACAAAAAGGTGAAACAATAGAAGAGGAAGAACAAATTAGTTATACATATGATGATTTATTAAATCTATCTTTCAAACTAATTTTAACTCCAGAATATTATGAAAAACAAAACAACATATGGCTAGATAAAAGTGAAGATGAAGAATATATGAAAGAAAAACTTGCAAATGCAGAAAGTATAAAGATTGTAGGAATTGTTAAGCAAAATGACCAAAGTGTTGCAACAAATTTGCAAGACATGATAGGTTACACAAAAGACCTAAAAGAATATGTTATTAAAAAATCAGATGAACAAGAAATTGTTAAAGAACAAAAAGAAAATCCAGAAATTAATGTATTTTCAGGATTAGAATTTCCAACAGAAGATGAAACAGAAACATCTAATCAATTATCAGAAGAACAGAGATTAGCAATTAGTAAATTAAGCACAGAAGAAATTACTCAAATGATGGAAACATATGCACAAAATAAAGACTCAAGCTATGAGAAAAATCTAGAAAAACTAAGTGCAATAGATTTAAATACACCAACATCTATTGGTATTTATCCAAAAGACTTTGATTCAAAAGATACAATTATACAAGAAATTGAAAATTATAATACAAAACAAAGAGAAGAAGGTAAAGAAGAAAATGTTATTAATTATACAGATATGATTGGTGTGATGATGAAATCTGTTAGTCAAATCATAAATACAATTAGTTATGTATTAATTGCATTTGTTGCTATTTCTTTAATTGTTTCTAGCATTATGATTGGTATAATTACCTATATTTCTGTACTAGAAAGAACAAAAGAAATTGGAATCTTAAGAGCAATAGGAGCATCAAAAAAAGATATTTCAAGAGTATTTAATGCTGAAACATTTATTATTGGATTAATATCAGGAGTATTAGGAATAGGTATTACAGTTTTATTAACAATCCCAATAAATAGCATTATTTATAAAATAACAAATGTTAATGTTCATAGTATGGTACCACCAGTAGCAGGAGGAATATTAATTTTAATCAGTATGATACTTACTATTATTGCTGGATTAATTCCTTCTAAAATGGCAAGTAAAAAAGATCCAGTAGAAGCATTAAGAACAGAATAAAGATATAAAAAGGAAACCTTATCTATATTAAAGAAAGGTTTCTTTTTTATACGTAAAAAATGAACATAAAGTATTTACAAAAGAAAAAAATTGTGATATACTTCAAACATAAAAAATGAAATGGAGTGAAATAAAATGAAAGAATCAAATTTACAACAACAAATGAAAATAAATCTTAAAGAAAAAGTTAAAGAACAGTTGGATACATTATCTACTAAAACACCAAGTTATGAAGAATTATCATTAAAAGAAAAAGCAATTGTAGAACAATATATAGAGCAAGTAGATTTAGCAAAACCAGAAACGATTGATGAATTTGGAACAGAAGAAACAGAAGAAATTTATCAAGGCTTAAATGAATTAATGGAAAAAATAAAAATACATGATACTAGTTTAGAAAATATGTTTGTAGAATTAATGATTAAAATTGATGAAAGTATTAGATTTAGCAAAAACACAGAAAAAAGTTTTATACAACAATTTAAAGAATCTCCAATAGCAGCACTTGCAAGATTTAAAAGTACAAACAAAAAATTAAATAATATAGAAAATAAAAGAAAAGAAGCATTAGAAAATATTGAAATTATAAAAGGAAAAATAGAAGAAATTCGAGATGAATTAAGGACTAATGCTAAAAATTTAGAAAATATGGCACAAAATTCTGCACAACAATATGCAAATATTCAATATCAAATTATCGCATTAGAAGAACTAAGAAAAAGAATAATTGAAAAACAAAAACAAGTAGAACAATTACAAGAAAAAAGTTTTATGCAAATAGATCAATTATTACAATTATCAGGAGCACAGGAGAAGATTACAAACAAAATAGAAGACTGTAAAAATGTTGGAATAAATGTAGCAAGTAAAGCAATTATGGCTAGATTATTAGTACAACATAATGATGAATGTGCAAGTAAATATGATAAAGATTTATTAACTGTATTACCAAAATTAACAGAAACTGTTATAATATCAGAAGTAAATGATTCTTTAATACAAGATGTAGAAATATATAATACATTTATTAATACTGTAAATGAAAAAATGAGTGCGAAAAATACTCGTTCAAAAGAAGAAAATAAAAATATAATTGATGTTGAAACAACAAAAGTAGTAACAAGTAATGTATAGATAATAAAAAAAGTAAAAAAACTGTAAAAAAATCTTGCTAAACGTCGAAAGTTATAATATAATAAATATGCACTGACTAAATAGGAAAGGATGAAAAGATATGGAAAAAAGTTTCAGCGAAAGCTATAAACAAGCAGGAGTAGACGTAACAGCAGGATACAAATCAGTAGAATTAATGAAAGAAGCGGTAAAAAGCACATATAACAAATCAGTCATATCAGACCTAGGAGGGTTTGGTGGACTTTTCGCACCAGATATTAAGGAAATGAAAGAACCAATTTTAGTTTCAGGTACAGATGGAGTAGGTACCAAATTAAAATTGGCTTTTTTGATGGACAAACACGATACAATAGGACAAGACTGTGTTGCTATGTGTGTTAATGATGTAATATGTTGTGGGGCAAAACCACTATTTTTCTTAGACTATATGGCACTTGGAAAAAATGTACCAGAAGTTGTAGCGACAATAGTAAAAGGAGTAGCAGAAGGATGCAAATTGGCAGATTGTAGCTTAATTGGAGGAGAAACAGCAGAAATGCCAGGATTTTATAAAATAGGAGAATATGACTTAGCAGGATTTAATGTCGGAATTGTAGACAAAGAGAAAATTATTGATAATAGTAAAATTGAAATTGGAGACAAAGTTATAGGAATTGCCTCATCAGGAGTACATTCAAATGGATTCTCATTAGTAAGAAAAGTATTTGATGTTAACGAAGAAAATGTTAATAAATATTATGAAGAATTAGGTATGACATTAGGAGAAAGCCTATTAACACCTACTAAAATATATGTAAAGCCAGTTTTAGAATTAATAAATAAAATACAAGTAAAAGGAATATCACATATTACAGGTGGAGGATTCTATGAAAATATGCCACGCATGTTAAAAGAAGGAGTATCTTTAAATATTCATAAAAATTCTTATCCAAAATTACCAATATTTGATTTAATTCAAAAAACAGGAAATATTCCAGAAAGAGATATGTATAATACATTTAATATGGGAATTGGAATGGCAATTATAGTGAAAGATGCAGATGTTTCAAAAGCAATTGAAATTATACAATCACATGGAGAAAAAGCATATGAAATTGGAGAAGTTGTAGAAGGTAATAAAGAGATTAATATTATATAGAAGGGAAAGTGAGAAAACTATGCAAGTACAAAGAATTTATGTTAAAAAGAAAGCAGGTTTTGATGTAGAAGCAAAAGGATTAATTGAAGACATTAAAGAAAATTTATTAATGCCACAATTAGAAAATCTAATAATATTAAACAGATATGATGTAACAGGAATAACACAAGAAAATTTCGAAAAAGCTAAAAATACTATTTTTTCAGAACCACAAGTAGATGAAACTTTTGTGGAAACATATCCATTTTCAAAAGAAGATCATGTATTTGGAGTAGAATTCTTACCAGGACAATTTGATCAAAGAGCAAATTCATTAGAAGAATGTTTACAAATTATTGCAAATGGAGATAGACCAATTGCAAAATCTGCTAAGATATATATATTAACAGGAAATCTAACACAAGAAGAAGTTGAAAAAATTAAAAAATATATTATTAACCCAGTTGATTCTAGAGAATGTGATTTAGAAAAGCCAGAAAATTTAGAACAAAAAATGCAAGAACCAGAAGATGTAGCTATTATTGAAGGATTTATTAGTATGACAGATGAAGATGCAGAAAAATTTTATAAAAAGTATGGATTTGCGATGGATTTAGCAGATTTAAAATTCTGCCAAACATATTTCAGAGATACTGAAAAAAGAGACCCAACATTAACTGAAATGAAAATGATAGATACATATTGGTCAGACCATTGTAGACATACTACATTTTTAACTAAACTAGAGGTTCTAGATATTAAATGGGAATTATTAAATAAAATCTATCAACAATATCTACAAGGAAGAAACATGATATATGAAAACAGAAAAGCAAAAGATTTATGTTTAATGGATATTGCAACAATTGCAGTTAAAGAATTAAAAAAAGCAGGATATTTAACTAATTTAGATGAGTCTGAAGAAATTAATGCATGTAGTTTCAAAGCAGAAATATTAGTAGATGGAAAACCAGAAGAATATTTAATTATGTTCAAAAATGAAACACATAATCATCCAACAGAAATTGAACCATTTGGAGGAGCAGCAACTTGTTTAGGAGGAGCAATTCGTGACCCATTATCTGGAAGAGTATATGTATATCAAGCAATGAGAGTAACAGGATGTGCAGACCCAAGAAAGTCTGTTGATGAAACATTGCCAAACAAATTACCACAAAGAAAACTAACAAATGAAGCAGCAAGAGGATATAGCTCTTATGGAAATCAAATTGGTTTGGCTACTCGGACAAGTAGCAGAAATTTATCATGAAGGATATGTTGCAAAACGTTTAGAAATAGGGGCATTAGTTGGAGCTGCTCCAAGCAAAAATGTGGTTAGAACTAGACCAATTCCAGGAGATAAAGTCATTTTATTAGGAGGAAGAACAGGTAGAGATGGTTGTGGAGGAGCAACAGGTTCTTCAAAGGCACATACAAGTCAATCTTTAACAACTTGTGGAGCAGAAGTGCAAAAAGGAAATGCACCAGAAGAAAGAAAAGTACAAAGATTATTTAGAAATCCAGAAGTAACTAAATTAATAAAAAGATGTAATGATTTTGGTGCAGGTGGAGTTTCAGTTGCAGTTGGAGAATTAGCAGATGGATTAGTTATAAATCTAGATAAAGTTCCAAAAAAATATGAAGGATTAGATGGAACAGAACTTGCAATTTCAGAATCTCAAGAAAGAATGGCTATAGTGGTTGCAAAAGAAAATGTAGAGAAAATGATTAATTATGCAGAAAAAGAAAATCTAGAAGCAACAGTTGTGGCAGATGTAGTAGAAGAACCAAGAGTACAAATGTATTGGAGAGGAAAATTAATTGTTGATATATCAAGAGAGTTTTTAGACACAAATGGAGATGTAAAAAATGCAAAAGTAGAAGTAACAAAACCACAAGCTG
>CANQJY010000010.1 GCA_947624365.1 uncultured Clostridia bacterium | reverse complement strand
GTGGAGGAACAAATAGAAATAATAATAATAATCCTGATAGTAGTGAGAATGGAGAAAATAGACCACAAGGAGATACTGAAGAAGGCAGACAAAATAATTTCGGAGCACAATCAAGAAATAGTATAAATGAAAATGAAGAGAATCCAGAAGAAAATGATGAGAGAGATAATGAAGATAGCTCTATTAATACAAATGGAGGACGTAACGAAAATACTGGTACAGATGGACAAATGCAAGGACAACAAAGACAAACACAAAGAACAACTGTAAGACAAATGCAACAACAAGCGCGAAATCGAGCCAATGCACAGCAAAATAACAGAAATAATAGAACAAATAGAAATAATGATAAACCAGAATCAAGAAAAGGTTGGAGAAGGAGGCTTGTTGGAAGGGCAAGTCCTATTAAAGGAAGAAAAACTTTATTTAACAAGCTTGGCGGAGTAGCAAGGTTTGCATTAAAAGCTGGTGGAGCAGTTGCGGGAGCAACAATAGGAGTGGCTGCAGCTGTTGCATCAGGTGATATGTCAAAAGTATTTACATATGGAGCAGCAGGTGCTGTAGCAGGTAGAGCTATAGGTAATAAAGCATATAATATGGGATCAAGAACAATTAGCAAAGCAAAAAGTATAAAAACAGGAGCACAAAAAAGATATACTAATTTAAGAAGAGCTTATAATGAAGAAAGATATGGATATAAATATGCACAAGAAAAAGAAGCCGAAAGAAATAATGTAAAAGCAAGAAAACAATTCATGAAAGATCCGAAAGAAATTGCAAAAGCAAGAGACCTAATGGCAGATATGGGATTGAATGGAAATGAAGTTGATGTTAAAACTGTAATGAATGCTAAGGCAGATTATTTAGAGGCAGGAATTACAGATGAAAAACTTATTAACAATGCTATGAAAGCAGAATATAATCGTGACAAGAATGCAAAATTTGGTGGAGAAAATCATAAAGATTTTGTTGAAGCGATGGCTTTTGCTAATGCAAATGGTATAAATAAATCAAATATTATAAATGATGAAAAACGTAACGATTTAGAAGGATTAGTTGAAAATCATGTAAAAGATGAGAAAACAAGAGCTGAAGTTCTAGGATATGTAGCTGATGCTTTTGGTGTTAGATCTGTTTATGATGAAAAAGGTAAATATGGAAAAAATCAAATGGAAATAAGGGCAGCACAGAGACAAACAGGAACAGGAGAACAACCAGAAACAGGAAGACAGACAGAAACAGGAGGACAACAAAGGCAAGGAACAACAAGACCAGGAACAAGAGGACCAGGAAGGCAACCAGGAACAGGGGAACAACCAGAAACAGGAAGACAACCAGAAACAGGAAGACAGCCAGGAACAGGACGACAACCAGAAACAGGAGCAGGAAGACAACAAAGGCAAGGAACAACAAGACCAGGGCAAACAGGACAACCAACAGGAGGAAGAAGAACAAGAAGACAACCAAGACCAGGGACAGGAAGAAGACCAAGAAGAAACTCAGAAGATAATAACCTAACATAATAATTATAAGGAGGATAAAAATGCATAAGTTAATAAGATACTATAATCAAAATAGAGTAACAATATGGATAATGATTTTGGTTATTGCATTTATCTTCTTCATAATACAAGTACTAAATAATGTTGCAAAAGAAAATAATCAAAAAACAAATGAACAAATAGGAAAAGAAACAACAGATAATGTTGTTTCTTATCGCAATGAGAGTAAAGAAATTATAACAGGAGGGACTGTTCCCGAATTTAACCAACAAAATTTTGGCACAATTATAGATCAATTTTTTACATATTGTATAAATCATGAGCCAGAAGAGGCATATAAAATGTTGTCAACAGACACAAAAACAGTTTTATATCCATCAGAAAAAATATTTGAGAATTTATATTATAAAGAAAAATTCGAAGGAGATAAACAATATTCTTTTCAAGCATGGTCTGGTTCAGGCAATCGATATATATACCAAGTCAAAATATTTGATAATATGCTATCAACAGGAAAATCAAAAGGAAATTACATAGAAGATTATATAACAATATGTCTTGAAGATGGGGACTATACATTAAACATAAATAGCTACATATGGAGACAAAAAGTCAACAAAGAGAAAAGTGATGATATGCTTACCATAAAAATAAACTATATTGATGTTTATAAAGATTATCAAATTTATACTTTTCAAGTAAAAAATAATACAGAAAAACAAATTTTATTAGATACACAAAGAAAAAACAAAACAACATATATTATGGACAGTAAAGGTAATAGATTTGAAGCTATTTTATATGAATTATCAGAAGATGATTTAAAATTAAAACCAAAAGAGTCAAAAACAATAAAAATAAAATACAATATAGCACATCGTACTGATATGAAAATTACAAGTATCAATTTCATGGATTATGTGGATTATGAAGAATACAGTATGAATAAAGAAATAGAAGGAAGAAGTATAGAAATAGAAGCAGAATAATTAGAAGGATAATAAGCAGGAAAGAGGTGAAAGTATGAACTTGTTAGGCATAAGAAATAAAGTAAATAACATGAAAGCAAAAGTAAAAAAAACAATAAAAAGAGTAGGAAATTTAATATCAGCACTACCATTTATGATTAAACTTTTTACTATATTAGCAGTTGTTTTGGCAGGTGCTAGTGCTATAGATATGTTTTTAGAGTGGCTTACTGGTGAAAATACTCCACAAAGTATCTATGATACTTTACAAGTAACAGATATAAGCGAATTAGTAGAAATAAAAGAAGCACCAGATGGTAGTTATTATTTAGATTTTGTAGATGGATTTGATGAAAAAGCTGAAAAAGTAATAGAAAATGCTAATAGGCAAAATGGAGTTCATACATTACCAAACTCAAAGGAATTTGTAAAAAAACTTATAAAAGCCGAGGTAATTACACAATATCCTAATTTAGGAGGAACTATCCCAGAAAATACATCTGGATTTCAAGGGACAGTAGATGTTGTTAGAGTTATGCCAGATAAAGAAATTGCATCATTAGAAAGTCCAGGGATAGGAGAAGTTAGTTCAATAGAACCAAGTATAACATATGATACAGTAGATCCAAATAATAAATATGAAGCAATAGTAAAAGGTTGGCAAGAAGGGCAACAACTTGTAATTACAGGAGGTGATACTCCTGTATATGAAGAAGGCGGAGAATATGGTAAGTGGAATCAAAAAGTAGATGACACACAAAAGGAAATCATATTAAAAGAAGGAACAGAAGGAACATATACAGGAACATATAAAAAATCAGTAGATCCAATAAATCATCAAACATATATTTATGTACAAACAAAAATAGGAGAGGATACCTATTATATAAGTGCAGAAGCTTTAAAAACAAAAGAAGAAAACCAAAATACTCAAACACAAACAAATACAGAAACACAGAAAAATGATAATAAAGAAAATATAGCTGGAGATGAAAATCAAGAATATGTTATTGCAATTGGAGCAGGGCACAATAATAGTGAGCAAAAAGGTATTACAAGTGGAGATTTAAAAGAAGAAGAATTAACAATTCAAGTTGCTGAAAAAGTAGCAGAATTATTTAAAGATTATAAAAATGTAAAAATAGAACAAGTAGGAAGTACATCTACTAATCCAGTAAAAGATGAAGACAGAATAAGTCTTGCTCAAAGTAAAAATCCAAATTTATGCATACAAATTCATTTTGGAAGTGGAGAATCTGGAGTACAAGCAATTTATAGAGATGGGGATGGAGTATCTGGGCAATTAGCAGAAATGTTATCAGAAGAAGTTGCAAGAGCAATGGGACTAAATAACAAAGGTATTGGAACAGATATAGAAAAGTGTAATGGACAAGCTCTAGGAGTTATAGAAAATTCAGCAATAACAAGATTTCCATCTGTAGTTGTTGAAGGTGGAGCTATTGATGTTTCAAAAGACGCAGATATTCTAAAAAACCAAAAAGGTGTAGAGAAATATGCAAAGGGAATTGTAGAAGGAATATTAAGATATTTAGTAGCAGACCATAGTGGATGTACAGCTACAAAGATAGAAAATCAAACTTCTCAAGAGAGTATAAGGTCAAATGTTTATAAATTAAAATATGTAAAACCAGAAAAATTAGAAGAATTTTTAAATGGAGATGCTACTAATAAAGAGGCATATAAAGTATATACTATAGATGAAAGTAATAATATTATTACTTTATCATGGAATAGAAAAGATGATGGAACAGTAGAAATAAGAAAAAATACAGGTGTTAATTTAAAGACTGCTTTACAACAATATGTAATGCCATTTGAATATTTATTGTATTTTTATATGGATACAGAGGATACATCTTTTTCTGAAAAATTAGCAGATGAAATTATTAATAATACAGAGATAGTACTAGCATTACAAGATAATATTACAACAGTTGAAACGACAAATACAACAGAAGCAAAAACAGAAGCTTCAGATAGTAAATATGCTAGAGGATGGCATGAAACTAGTTCTACAACTAGCCTTACAGAAAGTGTTACAACTTCAACAGATATTACTTATGTAGATGCATGGTGTGCAAAATATTATAAGGAAAATAGTTTTAGCCAAGCTATGCTACAATGGGCAGATGGAGAAACAGAAAAATTAGGTATTGGCATAAAAGGAAGTGCAGTGAAAGCAGGTCCTCAGAAAACATATTCTGCAGAGAAGCGAATAGCTCAAGGAGTTAAAAGTTTAGGGCTAGATGAACAAGGAAAAGAAATTACATACACATATGAAAACTTTGAAAGAACAGGCACTACTACTACAACTCTAAGTTTAAATTATGGCTCAGAAGATGGAAAAGTAGATAAAGAGCAAAGCGGAGAAAAATTTATAAAAGCCTATAAGGATACAAAAATATATACAAAAGTTAGAAAAGATAAATATCTGTTTGAAATCATGGAGAATAACGAACGTACAGCAAACTTGCTAGAATTAACAAAATATTTAATGTATAAAGCAACAGGAACGATATATGATGAAGTAGATGATTTTGATTTTGATATTTTTAAACCAACGGGATTTAACAGTATTGGTAGCTATTTTGGGGAACAATATTGGTTTCCAATTGCAAAGGAAAATATAAAAGCAGAATATTTCAACAATGGTGATAAAAATAGTGGATTAATAGCATACACAACAAAGGATATGATGAGTAAGACGGTAATTACATCTCCTATGGGACCTAGAAAGAGGGCCTATGGTGATTGGACTGTTAGATGGGAAGAATATGAAAAATTACCAGCATCTGAGCAAGCACAATTTGCTAGAGCGGGAAGAACAGTTTTACAAGATCAACATGCAGGAATTGACATAGGAAGTTCAAAGGTTTCTAGTTTTGAAGTTATAGCAAGTAAAGCAGGAACTGTTACTTATGCGGGAAATAGTGGATCTGGATATGGAAATAAAATAGATATAACTCATAGTGATGGAAGTGTCACAAGATATGCCCATTTAAGAGAAATAAAAGTAACAGAAGGAGCAACTGTTACCCAGGGACAAGTAATTGCCATTATGGGAAATACAGGAGGCAATTATGGTGTTCACTTACATTTTGAAATAAGAATAAATAATGAACCTGTAGACCCATTGGATTACTTAAATTTTAGTAACCCATGGGCAGTAGCAACTTATGGTATGGGATCATCAGGAACTGTTGATTATTCAAGTTTAGAAGTTTCTGATGACGATTTGCAAGCTATGTATATTGCTGTAGCAGGTGAAAGAGGAGATGGAACTGTATTACAACAAAGTTATGTTGCATCTGTTATATTAAATAAAGCAATAGTAGAAAACAAATCAATATATGATGTTGTTTATAGTGGTGATTTTGATGCAGTATATGATGACAATCGATTTCATTATGCAAATGCCAGCTCAGAAGGTAAGAAAAAAACTCAAGATGCAGTTGCAATGGCTTTACAAGGTGGTACAGCAGGGCCAGCAGTTAATTTTACTTCGCCTGAGGCTTATACAAGTGGTAGAAATGATGCATGGATAAAAAACTTGACTTATTTATTTAATGATACATCAGAAAGTTTAGCTTTTACTATGGATAAAAGCTCACATAATTTTTATACTAGTGAAGCAGCACAAGAAGCATTAGCTCCATACATAAGAAATACAGGCGTATCAGGATCAAGTTTAGAAGTAGCAAATGGAACTGCTCAAGAAAAATTAAATTTTCTATTTCCAAATGGTTTACCGACTACAGCAGATGAGTGCAAAAGTTATATGACAGATATTGAAGTAGCAATGACTAAAAAAGATGGAACAAAAACAAAAGGAACATTAACTATTCATAAACAATTAGCAAAAGATGTTCAGGACGTATTTCAAGCAGCACAAAATGCAGGATTCAAAATTTATGATGCATCTGGATATGTATTTAGAGTTATGAACAATAGTAGTAAAGTAAAGAAATTGTCATACCATGCATATGGAATAGCAATAGATATTAATGTAAAAGAAAATTATTCACATACTGGATCTACGATTCATGCAGGAAGTTTTTGGGATCCTGATAAAAGTGAATTCTCAATTCCTAAAGATGGAGTTTTAGTTAAAGCTTTTGAAGCAAAAGGATGGAAATGGGGAGGCAACTGGTCTGGTAATTACCAAGATTATATGCATTTTTCATTTACTGGAAATTAAATTATTATAATATAAAAAGGAATGAGTAATATTGAAAAAAATAAAATATATTATTATTTTAGTAATTGTTATTATAATAGGGATAGGATTGATGATATTTTTTATAAATAAAAATCAAGATGAAAGTAATCAAACATATGAACATTCTGAAGAAATTGAAGAAATAATTGAAAGTAAAAAAGATGAAGTAAATATACTAAAAAATAGAGATGATTTTTATACAATAGAAAATTGTATAAATAGATATTTAAATTATTTAGCAATAGGAGATAAAGAAGCGATTATACAAATTTTAGATGAAGAATATAAAAATCAAAAAGGAATAACAGATGAAAATGTTATGACACAATTGAACAATACTGGCAAACATAACATATTTAAAGCAAAAAAGATATACATCAAAGAAAAATCAATAGAAGAAAAAGAGTATTATGTTTCTGGAAAGATTAGAGAAGACCAGATAAATGAACACGGCGAAGAAAGTGACTTTACAATTACTGTAAAAACCTATCAAGATATTTATAGTATTATACCAGAATGTAATTATTTTGAAAGCGAAACAGATATATAATTTATGTAAGGATGGTTTTATATATGGATAGTAAATATCTAAAAATAATGATGGTTATAATTGGAATCTTAATAGTAGTATTAATATTAATAATTACTATATTAAACATATATAGTAAAAGTAATGGGGAAGAAGAAAATATTAATTTCTCAAATATGATTAATAATACAAATAATACTGAACAACAAAAGAAAAAATATAAGACTAATGAAATTTTAAGATTGAATATAGATGATAGAACAATGTGTCTAAACTATTTTCAAGATTTAAAAACTAATTTGCTATATAATACAAAAGAAGCATATAATTACATGACAGAAGAATATAGACAAAAAAGATTTGGAACAGAAGAAGGACTTTTACAATATGTGAATTCTAATATTACAGAATTAGCACAAATAAAATTAGAAAAATATCAAGTTAATAATAATGATGATTATACAGAATATGTTTGTATGGATCAATATGAAAATTTGTATATTTTTAAAGAAACATCTGTTATGCAATACACCGTCACACTAGATACATACACTTTAGAAGAAGAAGAATTTAATAGCACATACAATAACTCAGATGAAGCAATGAAAGTTAAAATGAATTCAGACAAAATAATACAAATGATGAACAGAAGAGATTATAAAACCATATATAACTTGTTAAATGGAACTTTCAAAAACAATTATTTCAAAACAGAAGAAGAATTCGAAAAATACATGAAAGAAAAATATCCACTTCACTATAAAGCAGAATTTGCAAATACTGAAAATGAAGGAAACACATATATACAAGAAATAAATTTAACAGATATTACAGAACAAGATGAAGAAATAAAACAAATGACAATAATAATGCAACTAAAAGAAGGAACAAATTTTGAAATGTCTTTTGAAATTTAATATTACATATAAAAGAGGAAGTTATGAAACTTCCTCTTTTTCCTTTACAATGTTTTCTTTATCAATAGCTTTTTTCTCCAAATCCTTTTGTTTCAAATTATCCTTTGCAACAGTCATCAACAATTTAATACGATTTGTTTGATTAGACTCACTAGCACCAGGATCATAATCAACAGGAGAAATATTAGCATTTGGATATTTATCACGAATAGTCTTAATTACACCTTTACCAACAACGTGATTTGGCAAACAAGCAAAAGGCTGTACACACACAATATTTGGAATATCATTTTCAATATACTCAATCATTTCTGCAGTCAAAAACCAACCTTCACCAGTTTGGTTACCAATAGACAAAACATCTTTTACCTTACTTTCCAAGTGCCAAATATCACAAGGCATTAAATAACCTTTGTTTGAACTTTCAAGTGCCAAGCGTACATCTTTTTCTAGTAAATCAATTAATTTAATTGCAATTTTACTAATTTTAGATGAAGTCTTATTAGTATTTAATAATTGATTAAATGTAATTTTATGTGTTGCCATAAATTTAACAAATCCCATAAAATCAGGTAATATAACTTCTGCACCTTCTTTTTCCAAAAGATTTGCAACAAAATTATTTCCAAATGGATGATATTTAATCAACACTTCACCAACAATACCAACACGAGGCTTTTGAATTTTAGTATTAAGTTCAATCTTTTCAAAGTCATTTACCATATCATAAATACTTTGTTTAAATTCTTTATTAGATGATTTTATCAATAATTTTTTACATTTCTCCATCCAAGAATTAAATAATTTTTCTGTTTCACCTTTATTTATCTCATAAGCTCTATTTTTTGTTAGCATTTTTTGTAGTAAATCACCATAAATTACGCATCTAATTAATTTCTCAATTAGCTCTGGTGTAAGTTTAAAACCAGGCATTTTTTCCATACCAACAACATTAAATGATATAACAGGAATATTTTCAAAACCAGCATCTTTTAAAGCTTTGCGTATAAATCCTATATAATTTGTTGCTCTACAACCACCACCAGTTTGTGACATAATAATAGCAGTCCTATTGATATCATATTCGCCAGATTGTAGTGCTTCAATAAATTGCCCAGTTGTTAAAATAGAAGGATAACAAGCATCATTATTAACATATTTTAATCCTGTTTCTACTGTATGGTTTGTACAATCTCGTAATAGTTTTACATGATATCCACAAGAACCAACGGCAGATTCTAATAATTCAAAATGTATTGGTGCCATTTGTGGCATTAAAATAGTATAATCCTTACGCATATCTTTTGTAAAGATTTTTTTATGAATACCATAATTTCCAGAAGCTTCTTTTTCTCGTTTTTCCTTAATACGTTTATTCATACTTGCCAAAAGAGAACGAATACGAATTCTAACAGCACCTAAATTATTTACTTCATCTATTTTAATTAATGTATACATTTTGTCATAACTAGATAAAATTTCTTCTACTTGATCTGTAGTAACAGCATCAACACCACAACCAAAAGAATTAAGTTGAACTAATTCTAGGCAATCATGTTTCCCAACAAAATCAGCAGCAGCATATAACCTAGCATGATATACCCATTGATCTACTACACGTATTGGCCTTTTTGCTTCTGTTTTATCAGAAACACTATCTTCTGTTAAAACACACAAACCAAGAGATGTAATCAAAGTATCAATACCATGATTAATTTCAGGGTCAACATGATATGGTCTACCAGCTAAAACAATGCCACGTAAATTATTTTCTTCAATATATTTTACAGTTTCAAGACCTTTGTTTCGAATATCCTGCTTAAAGTGTTGATATTCTGCTTCTGCTTTTTCAGCAGCTTCTAATAATTCTTGTTTTGTAAAGTTATATTCATCAAATTCAGGTAAAGACAACACTTTTTTTACTAAATTTTTCTTATCAAAAGGTAAGAAAGGATTTATGTATTTAATATTTTCTTTTTTCAAGCCTTCTACATTATTTTTTAATACCTCAGAATATGAAATAACAATAGGGCAATTATAATGATTATCAGCTTTTTCATATTCTTTTCTTGAATATGGCATACATGGATAGAAAATAGTAGTTATACCTTGTTCTAATAAACTTTCTATATGTCCATGTGATAATTTTGCAGGATAACATACAGATTCAGAAGGCATAGACTCCATACCTTTTTCATATGTTTTTCTGGTACTTTTTTCAGAAATAATAACACGGAAGCCTAAACTTGTAAAGAAAGTAAACCAGAAAGGATAATCTTCATACATGTTCAAAACCCTAGGGATACCAATAGTTCCACGTTTTGCCTCAGATTCTGATAATGGTGTATAATCAAACAATCTTTTATATTTATATTGAATTAAGTTTGGTAGATTTTGATTGCTAGAAACAATTCCAGCACCTTTTTCACAACGATTACCAGAAACATGTATTGCTCCATTACTAAAACGATTAATAGTTAATTTACAATGATTTTCACAATTGTTACATCTAGTATGAGTTATTTTTATTTCTAAATTATCTAATTCATCTGTTTTTAAAAGTGTAGAATGATATTCCATATCCAAATTTGCTTCATATTGTTCTTTAGAAAGTAAAGCCATACCATATGCACCCATTAAACCTGCAATATCTGGACGTATAACTTCTTTTCCAACAATTTTTTCAAAAGCTCTTAAAACTGCATCATTATAGAAAGTACCACCTTGTACAACAATATGATCGCCAAGTGTTGCTGTATCACGTACTTTCATTACTTTTTGAATTGCATTTTTAATAACAGAATAAGAAAGTCCACTAGAAATATCACCAACTGAATATCCTTCTTTTTGAGCCTGTTTAATTTTAGAATTCATAAATACTGTACATCTAGAACCTAAATCAACAGGACGTTTTGCTTCAATTGCTTCATGCACAAATTCACTAATTTCTAAGTTTAGACTTTTACTAAATGTTTCAATAAAAGATCCACAACCTGAAGAACATGCTTCATTTAACATGATATTATCAATTGCACCATTTTTCATTTTTATGTATTTCATGTCTTGCCCACCAATATCGATAATGGCAGTTACACTTGGCTCGAATTTTTTAGCAGCTGTGTAATGAGCTATTGTTTCAATTTCATTTAAATCTACATTTAAAGCGGTTTGTATAAGTTTTTCTCCATATCCTGTTACACCACTGTAACGCAAAACTGCTTTTTCAGGTAGTTTTGAATAAAGTTCTTTTAACATGGAGATAACGCTTTTTAAAGGATTTCCTTCATTGCTTCCATATAGTGAATAAAGTAGATTTCCTTCTTTATCGATTAGAGCTAATTTGGTTGTTGTAGAGCCTGCATCAATACCTAAATAGCAATCTCCTTCATAATTTTCCAATATATTTCTACCAATTTTTGCTTTGTCATGTCTATTTTTAAATTCACGGTATTCATCAGCATTTGCAAAAAGAGGTTCTAATGGTTTAGTAGTATTGTCTTGTGAAATTTTTAAATTTTCGATTTTTTGTTCCAATTCACTTTTAGAAATTACTTCTGAGTTTAGGGAATCAATAGCAGCACCTTTTGCTACAAGTAAATGAGCCTCTTCTGGAACAATTACTTGTTCAGGTGATAAATGCAATGTTTCTATAAAACGTTTCCTTAATTCAGGTAAATAATTTAGAGGACCTCCTAAAAATGCAACATTTCCTCTAATTGGTCTACCACAAGCTAATCCACTGATTGTTTGATTAACAACAGCTTGGAAAATAGAAGCAGCAATATCTTCCTTTGCAGCACCCTCATTTATTAATGGTTGAATATCAGTTTTAGCAAATACACCACAACGAGAAGCAATTGGATAAATTGTCTGGAAAGTTTTTGCAAGTTCATTTAAACCACCTGTGTCTGTATGTAGCAAAGAAGCCATTTGGTCTAAAAATGCACCTGTTCCACCAGCACAAGTTCCATTCATACGCTGTTCAATAGATTGGTCAAAATAAATAATTTTTGCATCTTCTCCACCTAATTCAATAACTACATCAGTTTCAGGAATGTATTTTTCGACCACACGTTTACAAGAAACTACTTCTTGAATAAAATTAACATTTAAAAAACGGCTAGCAGACATTGCGCCAGAGCCAGTTAATGCTATAGTAAATTTATTATCAGGAAATTTTTTAATTAAATCCTGTAAAACATCACAAACAGTATTTTTTGTATCAGAAAAATGTCTTTGGTAATTTGAATATATATTGTTTAGCATATCATCTAAAACAACAATTTTAACTGTTGTAGAACCAACATCTAAACCAACATGTAATATATTTTCCATAAGATACACCTTCATTTTATGTATTTAGGTTTTTGAAACCTATTAACTCTCTTTATTGTATACGGAAAAAGCAAATTTGTCAAATGGAAATAAGAGGAAAAAGTTCTAAAGTGGACAAACAAGACATACATTGTTAAAAAAGAAACATAAGGAGGTAAATATGAAAAACAAAAAAGCTATAATCATATTTGGAATTTTACTTATTTTAATAATTGTAGGAGGATATTTTGGAATAAAATATGCAGAAAATAAAGAACAGAATGAAATAACAGAATATACACCAGAACAAGAAATTACAGAAGAACAATCTAGACAAACAATAGTAAGTTTATATTTTGTGGAAAAAGAAACAGGAGAATTATATCCAGAAGCAAGACTTGTTGATATTAAGGATTTAATGAATACACCATATGATAAATTAATGAATTTATTAATAGAAGGACCTAAAAATGAGAAGTTACAAAAAGTAATTCCGGAAAATACAAAATTACTAAAAACATCAGTAGAGGGAGATTGCTTGATTTTAGATGTAACTGCTGATATTTTGGCATATAATAAAGAAGAAAAAAATGCAAAAGATAATATAATTTATAGTATTGTTAATACAATGACAGAACTAACAGAAATTAATCAGATAAAGTTCTTAGTAGATGGAAAGCAGAATGACGAATTTAAAGATACATACACAAGGAAAAATAAATAATACAAGTTAGATAAAAAATTATAGACGTTGTTAAAAAGCAACGTCTTTTTACGTAAAAAGGAGATAATTATCTAAAAAATTTATAGAATTTAACACACTTAAAAGCTTTATCTAAATTATGCAAAAAATATTCAACTTCATTTAAAGAATGAATTGTATTTTTTTTATAATCATTAAAGCAAAATTTTTTCTTTTTCTCTTTTTTTGCAATTTGATTTTCACCTCTAGTCCAATTATCTAAGTCCATAGAAAGTCCCTCCTTGAAAAATACACATATTTGATATATAATATGTGATAACAAAAAATAAAGTGTAGGTGAATTAATTGGAAGAAAGAATAGACGACTTAGGAATTAACAATTTAAAAATAATTCAAAATAAAGATTGGTTTTGTTTTGGAATTGATGCGGTTTTATTAGCAAATTATGCAAAAAACATAAAAAAAGATAGCAATGTTCTCGACTTAGGTACAGGAACAGGGATAATTCCAACAATACTATGTGGAAAAACAGACTTAAAAAAAGTAGTTGGAGTAGAAATTCAAAAAGAAGTTTATGAAATGGCAAAAAAGAGCATAAAATATAATCAATTAGAAAATCGCTTTGAAATTATATGTGATAATATTTTAAAAATAGAAAAGTATTATCCAAAAAATTCTTTTGATGTAGTTATTACAAATCCGCCATATAAGAAAAAGGGAACAGGAATTACAAATGAATCAGAAAATAAAATGATAGCGAGGCATGAAATAACAGCTACTTTAGATGATTTTATCAAAACTGCTAAATGTATGTTAAAAGATAAGGGAGAATTTTATATGATACATCATCCTGAAAGATTAGTAGATATTTGCTATTGTATGCGTCAATATAAAATAGAACCTAAAGAAATTAGATTTATTTGTTCAAAAGAAGGAGAAATTCCAAAACTAGTATTAATAAAAGGTATAAAAAATGCAAAACCTTTCTTAAAAATTAAACCTAATTTATATATTTATGAAAAAGATGGAACATATACACAAGAAATAAAAGAAATATATTCATAAAAAGGAGAAATACAAAATGGAATATGGAACTTTATATATTGTAGCAACACCGATTGGAAATCTAGAAGATATTACATATAGAGCAATTAATACTTTAAAAGAAGTAGATATAATTGCAGCAGAAGATACTAGGCATACACTAAAACTATTAAATCATTATGAAATAACAAAACATTTAATTAGTTATCATCGCCATAATGAAGAAACAAAAACCCAAGAATTAATTGAAAAATTAAAACAAGGGAAAAATATTGCACTAGTATCAGATGCAGGAACACCTGGAATTTGTGATCCAGGAGAAGAAATAATTTTTAAATGTATAGAAGATGGGATAAAGGTTATTCCAATTCCAGGAGCTTGTGCTTTTGTAAATGCATTGATTTGTTCAGGTTTGAATACAGAAACTTTTCTATTTTTAGGATTTTTGCCATTAAATAAAAAAAATAGAAAACAAAAATTAGAAGAAATAAAAAATAGTTCTCAGACAACAATTTTATATGAAGCACCACATAAATTACAAACAACATTAAAAGACTTACAAGAAATAATAGGAGATAGAAAGGTTGTAATTGCAAGAGAATTAACCAAAATACATGAAGAATTTATTAGGGATACAATTAAAGAAATAATAGAAAAAACAGCAGATATAAAAGGAGAAATAATTATATTAATTGAAAAAGCACAGACTTTAGAAATACAACAAAAATTTGAAGAATTTTCTTTAGAAGAACATTATAATTATTATGAAAAGCAAGGGATAGATAAAAAAGAAATCATAAAAAAAATAGCAAAAGATAGAAATGTATCTAAAAATGAAATTTATATATATTTTGCAAATAAAACATAAGAGAGTAATCAAAAAATTACTCTCTTTCAACCCCAGTAGTTTTTATGAATTTTTATCTTGTAATTCATAGATTTGTTTTGCACATTTTGGGCAAATTAATTTGTCTTTATATTGTACAAGATCTTTTGTGTTTCCACAAAAAATACAATTTGGTTAAAATAATAGAAGAACCATCTACATATATTTCTATTGGATCTTTTTCAGCAATATTAAATTTTGTTCTAATTTCAATTGGAATAACAACTCTTCCAAGTTCGTCAACTTTTCTTATAATTCCTGTTGATTTCATTTTATCCTCCTCAGTGTCATATTTTATAATCCCTTATTGATACTATATCATAAATTGAAAAATAGGTCAATTAAAAAATGAATAAAACTAATTTTTGTGAATATGGTTAACTAGGTGATGGTATTGTTAAATATAATTTGGCCACTTTTTATTATTTTATCATTTTCATTTGCTATTCTTTTTGGAAATTTAGATGTATTAAATCAATCAATTTTTTCTAGTACAGAAGAAGCGGTAAAATTATGTATTACATTATTAGGAACAATGTGCCTATGGAATGGAATTATGAAAATTGCTTCACAAACAAGTATTATAAAAAAATTAACTATTTTTTTAACACCGATAATTCATTTTTTATTTCCAGAATTAAAAGAAGATACAGAAATAAAAAAACAAATATCAATGAATATGGTAGCTAATATTTTAGGATTGGGAAATGCAGCTACACCGCTAGGGATTAAAGCTATGAAATCAATGCAAGAAAAAAATACAGATAAGAAAGTGTTAACAAATTCAATGGCAACTTTAATAGTATTAAATACCGCATCTATTCAAATTATTCCAACAACAGCTATTGCAATTAGGAGTTCTCTAGGCTCTCAAAATCCAACAAGTATTATTTTTCCAGTATGGATTGCTACAATTAGTGCTGCAATTGCTGGAATTACAGCAACCAAGTTATTTATAAAATGGGGGAAATAAAATGCAATTTGTCAATTTTTTTTCTAGTATTGCAATGCCATTTGTTATTCTTATGATTGTATTATATGCATGGATAGAAAAAATAAAAATATTTGATACTTTTTTAATAGGGGCAAAAGAAGGAATAGAAATTGTAATTAGTATTTTTCCTACATTAGTAGGACTTTTTCTTGCAATTGGAGCTTTAAGAAGTTCAGGGATTTTAGATTGCTTAATTCATTTTATTTCTCCAATACTTAATCAATTTAATTTTCCAACAGAAATTATGCCATTAGCATTAATTAGACCAATTTCAGGAAGTGGTTCTATTGCAGTTGCTACAGATATAATGAAAAATTTTGGGGTTGATAGTCCAATAGGATTAATGTGTGCTGTAATTATGGGTTCAACAGAAACTACATTATATACAATTGCAGTTTATACTTCTAGTATTGGAATAAAAAAAACGAGATTTATTTTATGGGCTTCATTAATTGCAGATTTTGTAGGTATTGTTGTTAGCATAATCACCTGTAAAATGCTATATTAATAGCTTTTGTCGAATTTTGTCAAAAAGTTTTTCTTGACAAATATTGGAAAATATTATATAATCGAAAACAGTTAAGGAATAACCTTAATTATTGATTCATTATTTTATAAAAAACATATGGTTAAAAAATTTTTATTATTTATTTCTTTATTTTTCATAATTAAAAAAATAATCATAAAAAAAATGGCAAAAAAAATTTTAAAGCAGATAGAAAAAAATCAACTTTAAAATTATAATTTGCTATGTATTAAATTTGTCATTAATTTTGTAGGGAATATAGTATAGTTTCGTTAATATCTACCCCCATAAAAAACGAAAATAATTTTTTTTTGCATCAGTCCCTTATACATATGATGTTTTATTTTAATATATTCTCTACAATAAATATATTATTTATGATAAGTTTCACCATTTAAAATTTTAAAACTCCTAAAAATTTGTTCAAGCAGAAAAATGCGAATCAATTGATGTGGAAATGTCAGTTTTGAAAAGCATAGAGATTGTTTGCATATATTTAAAAGTTGCGTTGTTATCCCCAAGGAGCCTCCGATAATAAAAGAAATGGAACTTGTCATAAAAGAGAGTGTATCAATAGATTTAGCTAACTCTTCAGAAGATAATTCTTTACCCTTCAAATCTAGGCAAATAGGGTAACTATCTTTTGGAATATGTTTTATAATATTGTTACACTCTTTTTCTTTAATTTCTACTATTGTAGAAGGATTTATTTTATCAGGAATTTTTTCGTCAGGTAATTCAATTATATTTAATTTACAATATTTTGACAAACGTTTACTATACTCAGTAACAGCATCTTTTAAATATTGTTCTTTTAATTTTCCAATACAAATAATATTAATTGTTAACATCAAAATCTCCTAAACAC
This sequence comes from uncultured Clostridia bacterium, assembly GCA_947624365.1. Lineage (GTDB taxonomy): Bacteria > Bacillota > Clostridia > TANB77 > CAG-508 > CAG-269. The sequence goes on along the minus strand of CANQJY010000010.1, from coordinate 4,128 downwards.
AAATTTCTTTGCTTGTAGTATCTCTACTAGCAATAGAAAGTAACAAAGAATTTTCATTATAATTATTAGAAATTAATTCTTCTACAACAGTTTTATAAGCAAGTTCAGGGAAATTACTTTCTTTGCTTAAATGACCAAGCATAACTTGTTTTAATCCTGAGGTAAGTAATTGAGAAATTGTTTTTCCAGCCGCTTCATTTGATAAGTGTCCTGTTGGACCTGCAATACGATTTTTCAATGAATATGGATAGTGTGAATACATTAATACTTCTGGATCATAATTAGATTCTAATAAAACGAAACTACTATTTTCCAAATTTTTCAAAATTCCATTTGTCATATGGCCAATATCTGTTGCAATACTCATTTTTTTATTTCCTTTACATATATTAAACCCGCAAGGATTAGCAGCATCATGAGGAATACGAAAAGGTTTTATTTGTAAATCATTAATCTCAAATTTTTCTTCGATTGTAAAAGTATGAATATTTTTTTCAGGAATTTTTTCTTTTTGTTTTGGCATTGCATCTAAAGTTTTTTGATTAACAAATACAGGAATATTAAACTTTTTAGCAAATGTACCTAGACCTTGTACATGGTCTGTATGTTCATGTGTAATCAAAATACCATCTAATGTACAAGGGTCAATTTCTAAGTTTAATAACGCATTTTCAATCTTTTTTGAGCTAACACCAGTATCTACTAATATATGCGTATTTTCTGTTTTGACTAATAAACTATTTCCACTACTTCCACTAAATAAACTATAAAAATTTAACATTAGTTCATACTTCCTTTGTTTTTTAAGTTTCTTCTACTCTTTCGATTTGTGCACCAATATTCCTAAATTTTTCTTCTATATTTTCATAACCTCTATCAATATATTCTAAATTATATACTTCAGTAGTTCCATTTGCAGCTGTACCAGCAATAATAAGTGCAGCACCAGCTCGTAAATCTGTTGAATATACAGGTGCACCACTTAATTTTTCAACACCTTCAAATACAGCTGTTTTACCATTAGCTGTTATTTTTGCACCCATTTTATTTAATTCTTGTGTATATTGAAATCTTGATTCCCATATACTTTCATTAATAATGCTTGTACCTTCAGCTAAAGCCAAAACAACACCCATTTGAGGTTGTAAATCTGTAGGAAAGCCAGGATGTGGTAAAGTCTTTATATTTGCTTTTAGTGGACGTTTTTTACAATATACACGTAAACTATCTCCATAATCTTCTACAATTCCACCAACTTCGACAATTTTTGCAGTAATAGAATCTAAGTGTTTTGTAATACAATTTTTTATTAATAAATCTCCTTTAGTAGCAATAGCCGCAAGCATAAAAGTACCTGCTTCAATCTGATCTGGAACAACAGAATAAGTAGAATTTCCTTCTAATTTTGAAACACCATTTATTTTTATAACATCTGTTCCAGCTCCACGAATATCTGCTCCCATAGTATTTAAAAAGTTTGCAACATCAACAATATGAGGCTCTTTGGCAGCATTATCAATTATTGTTGTACCTTCTGCTAAAACAGAGGCAAGCATAATATTAATAGTAGCGCCAACAGAGACAATATCCATATAAATAGAGTTTCCAATGAGTTTATCAGTTTTGGCAACAATTGTTCCATTACCTACTGAAACATCAGCCCCTAGCAATTCAAATCCTTTAATATGCTGATCAATTGGTCTTGCGCCCAATTTGCAACCACCAGGCATTCCAACTTCTATTTCTTTTTTTCTTCCTAGCATAGATCCAATAATATAATAAGATGCTCTAAACTTACTTGTTAAATCTAAAGGTGCTTTTGTTGAATGTATATTTCTAGTGTCTATAGTAATACAATTTTTATTATTCCATTTAACTTTTGCTCCTAATTTTTCTAATATTTCACAACATATCATAACATCACTAATATGTGGTAAATTATCAATTGTGCAAATACCATCAATCAGTAAAGTGGCTGGTAATATTGCAACTGCAGCATTTTTTGCTCCATTAATTTTTACTTCACCCTTTAAAGGTGTAGGTCCTTTTATTACTAATTTTTCCAATGAAATTACCCCCTGATTGTTTGTGATTAAAATATACCATAAACTAAAAAGAAATGCAATAGTTTTTAAGAACTATGCATTTCTCAAAATTTTAGATATTTTATTTAATTTTTAGCAGTCATAAAACCATTTTTTCCAAAGAATTCAAGAAGTTTAAATTTAAAGGAAATTTGACCATTTGATTTACTTTCAGAAACTAAAGCGAAATCTTCTTCATTCATACCTTCTTGTAGAAGTTCTTTTGACTCATTTGGAACAACACCTGATGTTACATCAATAAAACACAATGGTGGAAACATTACACACCACCAATTTTGACCTTTTGCTTCACCAATTGTTACACGTAAAGCATCGTAATTTCCTGCAGGAAGAGCAATATCTCCATATGTTTTTGTTGGAAATTCAAAATTTCCAATTTGTACATCTACATCATAAGAATAGCCGTTTTCCGTAATAGTTTGTTTGGCTAATTCTTTAAAATCTGAAATATGTTCACTTGCAATTTTAATTGCTTCTTCCTTTGATTTTGTATTACTACACAATGAATTCATGTATTCTAATAAATGATCTCTTACAATATATTTTAAATTTTGGTCTTCTTCACTATCACTATTTGCTAAAACATGTAATCTAAAAACACTATCACTAATTTCGGTAGAAGTAGTTTTAGCATACGAAAATGCACAGACAGATGTATATAAAAATAGTAAGAAAGCTAGGATAAATATCATTTTTATTTTTGACTTTCCTTTATTTTTCATATGTTACCTCCCATATACTTTTTTTGAAAAATATTCTTTACTTTAATTATTACCAAATTAGAAAATTTTATACAAAGAAATTTTAAAAAATATGACGAATTATAGTGTCGAAAAAACACGATGAATTTTATTTGAAATATTATTGACATATTAAAAATAAAATGGTAAAATTTGGAAGTGACAAAGAATAACTTCAAAAGAAAAAGCTTTAAATATTCGAAAGGGTGGATAAAGTATGATTAAAGAATCTAGAAAATACTAGAGAAAATCAAAAAGTAGAAAAGATATGCTCTTTTTATGCAAGTGACTATCATTTTGAGATGATAAGCTTGCCCTATATTGAAAATGAAATAAAAAAAGAAAATGAAGTTTTTATTTTAACAGAAAATAATTTAGAAGAAACAATAAAAAAAGTATTATCAAGAACAAATTTAGGAGAAGAAGAAAAACAAAAAATAATAGAAATTGGTTGGGATAGAAATACAAGTGAGAAATTAAATAAAATAAAAAAGGAAAAAATAAAAGAACAAATTGTATTTATAAAAGGAGAAAAAGAATATATAGGAAAAATTGATAAAGAAATTCAGAAAATTAATTCAAACATAAAAACTATTCATTGTTACTCAATTCAGGAAGTTGAAAATGATATGAAAAACATCGTAGAAAAATATGATGCCATATTGAATACAATTGGAAAAATTAGTATATAATTGCATATAATATAAAGAAAAAGGCTGAGTAATCAGCCTTTTAAAGTTATCTAAAAAGAACTTTACAATTAACAATTTTTTTGTTATATTTGTAATAGCAAAGAGAGGATGATTTAAATGCATGAAAATATAGGAGAAATACAAGCATTATTAAAAAAATATAATCAAGAACATTTATTAAGAGGATATAACAAATTAGAAGAAAGTAAAAAAAAGGAATTATTAAAGCAAATAGAAAAAATAGATTTTGACTTAATAAATTTTTTATATCAATCAACTAAAAAAGAAAAGAGCAAACAAGAAGATAAAATAACACCAATGGAATTTTTAGATAAAAGCAAATTATATGATGACTATAGGTACTATGAAAATATAGGGAAAAAGGCAATTCAAGAAGGAAAATTAGCAGCTATTACCATGGCTGGAGGACAAGGAACTAGATTAGGACATGAAGGACCAAAAGGCACATATGATATTGGATTAGAATCTCATAAATCTCTATTTGAATTATTAAGTGACAGTTTAAAAGAAGAAGGAAAAAAATATAATGTTACTATTCCATGGTTTATTATGACTAGTAGAGAAAATAAC
>CANQJY010000009.1 GCA_947624365.1 uncultured Clostridia bacterium | reverse complement strand
ATATGTATAATTTCGACAAAAGGAGACAAAAATGAGTGATTTTAGAATTATTTTAGGAATGATTATTTTAATAATAGCAGGAATTGCAAGTTTGATTGTTTGTTATAAAATGACAAATTCCATATCTACAACAGTAATATATGGAATCTATATAATAATAATTCTTATTCTTTCTTTATTTGGTTTGATAGGTCTTGAACAATATTGGACAACTCATTAGTAAAATCATTACCCAAAAGGTGTTCTAGATTATTGATGTTTTTAGGAACATTTGAAAAATAAATATATAAATTATTTACACTATCATAGTAAGCATAAGCTTCAGCATTATTTTTTCCATTAAAACATTTGCTAGCACATTTTATGAAATTTTCAAGAGCTTCTCTTTTTGCAAGTTCATACATTTCTAATTTTTTTAAAGATAATTGATACCTATTATTTATTATCGCAGTAAAAATTGGAGAAATAACAGCTGACAAGCCAAGACCTATAGCTATTACCCAAGAAAACCATTCCATAAGATACACCTCACTTTCGAGGTAATTATACAAAATTTTACAGTAAAAGTAAAGGAGGAAGAAATGGAAGAAAAGTTATTAACAATAGAACAAGTAAAAGAATATTTCCAAGTGAAAGATAACAGAACAATCTATAAATTTGTACAACAAGGTTTAAAATGCTTCCATGTTCGGGAGCAGAGACATAAGGTTTGATACTAAAGATGTAAAAGAATTTGTAGAAATAAAAAAACAACAAGCACAAGAAACTTTACAAATAAAACCAATTAAAAGAAAAGCAAAACATAAAACAATAGACATTGATTTTCAAAAAAGAAAAATTAATTTAGAACAAAACAGAGTTGTTTAGAAATGGAGGAAATACAAATGGTTAATTACTGGATAGATGTAATAGCATGTGCAATGACAGTATTAATAGAGTTAATCTTAATATTTGGGCTAGCCATGTTAGTACAATTAATAAGTTATCAATGTTTTGGTATTAATTTGTACCAAAGAATAATAAAAGGACTAAACAGATTAGACAGATATTTAACAAATAAATTTTAGAAAGGAGTGAAAAAAAATGTTTTTTAATAATGAAAAGCAAAAATTGCTAGAAGCAAGAACAAAAGCTTTAAAAGATGCAGAAGATAAAATAGTAAATCTAACAAGACAAAACAAAGAATTATCTGAAGAAAGAATTTCAAACATTGCAAGAATTTACAGTTGTGAAGAAATACTTAAAGAAATATTAGACGTTATAGAACAAAATCCTTACAACAGAACAGACAAGCAAAAATTAAACAAAATAAAAGAGTTAGCAACGACTGGCATCAATTAACTAACTCTAAAACATTTATCTAATGCTATATAAATATGTTTTATGTGTATAGTATAGCACAAGAAGAAAGGAAAGTCAATGGATGCACTTATAGAAAAATATGATGATTTAAATAATTTAGTGGACAATTTAAAAATGGCAGAAAATGAATGTAAAGACATTGATTATCAAGAAGAAATATTAGAACTTATGAGGCGAGTTCAAATAGACATAGAAAATATAGAGCCTCAAATAGAAAAGCATAATAACGCAGAACAGAGAGAATTAGAAAACGAATTTGAAAGGAGTAGATTTTAAATGATAAAGAAACCCGCAGAAATGCAAAACCAAGAAAACAGATTTAGGATACTTATAGCAGGGTATCCAGGAATAGGAAAGACGACATTAGGACTATCAGCTCCTAATCCATTATTAATAGATGTTGATTTTGGAATTAACAGGACAATGGCAAGTGTGAGAAAAGATTATATACAGCCAGAAAGTTATGAGGAACTGCTAAACGATTTAAAAGGGGACTTAAGCGAATATGAAACAATAGTAATTGATACAGGTGGAAAACTACTAGATTTAATGAAAGCTTATGTAATTAAAAATGATATAAAAAATGCTAAAAAAGATGGAACATTAAGCTTGCAAGGTTATGGAGCAGTTGGAAGAGAATTTACTAGATTTATGAATTACATATACTTTGAATTAAGAAAACATTGTGTAATTATATTTCACGCAGTAGAAGAAAAACAAGATGAAGAAACAAAGCTAAGAATTTTAGTTGAAGGAAGTACTAAAAATACAGTATGGCAAAATGTTGAATTAGGCGGATTTATAGAAATGCGAGGAGATAAAAAAACAATAGGATTCAATAATTGTGAAAGATATTTTGCTAAATCAAGTTTTGGAATTAAGGGAAGCCATATAATACCAGAATTAGAAGGAAATGTACCAAATGATTTTTTAACTAGATTGTTTGAGCAAGCCAATAAAAATATTCAAGAAGAAAGTAAAATCTTTGAAGAAGAAAGAAAAGAGTATCAAGCAGTAATGGACAAGTATACACCAGTAATTGAGAATATGACAGTAGAAAATGTACAAGAAGTGTCTGATTTAATGAAGACAATAGAACATAAACTTACAAGCAAGACTGAACTTACAGCAAGGTTCAAAGAAAAATTAAATAGTTTAAATATGTTATGGAATAAGGAAACAAAACAATATGAAGTAAAGAAGGAGGGAAAAGAATAATGGCAGAGATAGAAGAAAGTTTATTGGACAAAAAGCTAAATAGCTATTCAAGTGAATTAAAGGATTTTCAAGCAGAAAATGAATTAACAGTAGAAATCACTTTAAATGAATATAGGAATCTTGTAGAAGAAAAAGCAATATCAGAATATAAAGTGAAAAAAGCAGAAGACAACAAATATACAAGAGATGAAGAAAATAGGAAATTAAAGCAAGAGAATAAAGAGTTAGAGATGAAACTATTTGAATATAGAAAACAATATGGAGAGTTGGCAAAACCAAGTGAAGATGAAATAGAGGAGGGCTAGCTTATGGCTAAATATTATATAACTCCTACACTTCTAAATAGTTGGCAATATAACATAAAAAATGGCACTCTAGAAGATTTTATAAAAGTGCTAAATAAAGAAGAATTTGAGTCAACAGAAAGCATACAAAAAGGTTTTGAATTTGAAGAATATATGGAAGAAAACTATAAAGAAACTAAAGGTGGATCATATCAAGTAAAGATTAGTAAAGAATATGGAGACTATTTGTTATATGGAATTATAGATTGCTTAAAAGGTGGAATTATATACGATTACAAATATACACAGAATTACGAGGTAGGCAAATTTTATAATAATCATCAAACTTTAATGTATTTAGAAATGATACCAGAGGCCAAAAAAATGGTTTATTTAATAACTAATAAATTTGAAGATGAACCAGGAGAGATTTTTAGAGAAGAATATACAAAAGATTTGTTTCCAGAAACAATAGACAGTATATTACATAAATTTGAAAGTTGGCTAAAACAATACAATTTATTTGAAGTATATGCAGAAAAATGGAAATGTAAATATTGAGGTGTGAAATGAAAATAGTTGGAAATATAAGAGATATAGTTTCTAAAATAATGCAATTAGATATGACGAAGTTGTATTTAGTTGAAATAAAAGAGCCAAAGTCAAAAAGAAGTTTACAACAAAATAAACTGTTATGGGAATTAATACATAAAATTGCTAAAAATCAAAATCAAGATGATATGGAAGTATATTGTACATTATTAGAAAGAGCTGATGCTTTATCAGATTACATTATAACTGCAACAGAAATGGAAGATGCATTAAGAAAAACCTTTAGAGGTGTCAAATTCATCCGAAAGCAGATTATAAATGACAAGGAATTTAACACATATAAAGTATACTTAGGAAGTTCAAAAATGACAACCAAAGAAATGACAGAGTTATTAGATATGACAATTCAACTTTGTAGTGAATTAGGAATACCAACATTAGAAATTTAACAGTAGTGGCACTAACAGATGAACTCCCCTAGAAAGTTGATAAGATTCCCCTAGAAAGTTATTGTTAGTGCCACATCTTCCCAAATAAGAGGTAATAAATGATAGTAACAGATTTAAGTAATAGTTTTAATCCAGTACCTAAAAATGAGCGAATAGTTAACAAAAAACTCTTAAAAAGCAAAAAAGGAATATGTGAAATATGTGGGAAAAAGGGACAGACAGAAAAACATCACATAAAAACTAAAGGTTCTGGAGGAAATGATACAGAAGAAAATTTAATAGAAGTATGTAGAACGTGTCATACAAAAATACATACTGGAGAAATAAAAATATTAGGAGGAAAAGAAAATGAGTAAATTTAAGATTGGAGATAAAGTAAGAGTTATAAAAGGTAAAAGATTCCATTCTCTAGGAGATAAAAACTTTGATGAATTTTTAAAAGAAAATAATAATGTATTAACAATAGCTTTTGTTAATAATTGTGGTGCTTGGTACGAAGTAAAAGAAGATAGAGAATGGTGTTTAGAAGAAGAAGAATTAGAACTAATTACTAATATAAAACCAACCAAACAAGAATTATTAGATATGCCAGTAGGAACAAAAATATATACAGATGCAGAAGATGAAGATTATCAAATATGGACTAAAACAGCAAAAAAAGATTTTTATGATAAAAACAATAATAATATAGATAATTCTGATATAAATGATGATTTAACTCTTGATACAGATGAAGATTTTGGTGCAAAAATAATTAAAATAGAAAAACCAACATACGAAACAGTATATGATTGTGAGGAAGAAGTACAAGAGATGACAATTGCAGAAATTGAGAAAGCATTAGGACATGCTGTAAAAATAATAAAAGAAGATTAACAACTAAGGGTTAAGACATAAGTTTTAACCCTTTAATTATACGAAAGGAGAAAAAAATGGCATTAGAAAAAGAAAGTTTTGTGTTTTATAGAAGCTTTTTTGAAGCAATAAAAGCAATAAAAGATAAAGATAGATTAAAAATTTATGACGCTATTTGTGAATTTGCTTTGAACGAAAAAGAAACAGAATTAACAGGTATCACTAAGGGTATATTTGAAATGGCAAAACCTATTATAGTCAGTTCTAGGAACAGATATAATGCTTGTGTAGAGAATGGAAAAAAGGGTGGTAGACCAAAAAAAGAAAAACCTAATAATAACCTAATAGGTTTTGAAAACCAAAAACCAAAACAAAACCTTAATGAAAATGATAATGAAAATGATAATGAAAATGTAAATGATAATGACAATAATAATGCAAGCGAAAGTTGTGTTGACGGTTTGCAAGAAGTCATTGACTTTTACAATAACAACATTGGATTTTTAACGCCTTTCGGTCTAGAAATTCTTACTGAATACACTAAAAAACTGAATTATGAAATGGTAATTTATGCAATGCAAATAAGTGTAGAAGCTAATAAAAGGACAATACAGTACATTAAAGCTATTCTAAACAATTGGATTAAAGCAGGAATAAAAACATTGGTTGAAGCTAAGAAAGAAAGCGAAAAGAAGAATATAAGTGCTGAGGAGGAATTTTTAAATGAATAAGACAGAATTTATGGAAGGAATACATAGGTTACAAGAAGCATACAACACAAAATTTGATACAGAAAAATTAAAATTTTGGTATGAAAATTTACAAGATATGGACAAAGAAGAATACTTGAAAAATGTAGATTCTCAAATAAAAAGCAATCAATTTATACCAAATATAGCACAAATTAGAAATGAACAGAGTAAAAAATGTGCATTTGCTGATTATGATCAGAGAGATTATAGAGATATAGACTTTGATAGTCTATATGCAAACTAAGGAGGGATTTAAATGAGTATTTTAGCAAAGATAAATCAAAGAGAAAGTTTAAAAAAGGTAGAAGAAATTAAGCCGATTTTATATACACAAATACTTGCAGTATTAAGTGACGAACCACAAACTGCAAGAGAAATAGCAAGAAAAATAGGCAGATATACTAGACAAGATGTGCAACCGAGATTAACTGAATTAATGAAATTGGGTATTGTGAAAGAGGCTGGAAAGAAAAAAGATAAAAAAACAGACAGAAATGTGACGGCTTATGTATTAGATGGAGTAAAGATAGACCCACCAGGAAATGAAATTCAAGTAAAGGCTATAAAGCTATGATAAAAGAGTGCGAAGTATTTAAAAAAGGATTGTGCAGTGGCTGTACACGGTTTAGCAGAGAAAGACTGGTGTGGTCCAGAGCAATGTGAAATATATAAGCGATTAAACAATATGAGCGGTTTAAATCTGTGTAAACATATTTTGGGAATACAAGAGAGGATAGAATTATGAACATTGAAGAATTATTTGAATATATGCTGAATCTTTTCAACAATACTTCTAATGATCTACGACAAGAGTATGAAAAATTGAGTCAAAAAGATATGGAATTGTCAGATTTAGATCATTATATTGAAATTCATAATTTAAAAGCACCACAACTAGCAAAAATAGGAAGGATAAGAAAAACATTACGACAAGAACGACGAGAGATTAAAAACAATATAGAAATGATAGAAACAATAAAAAAATTCACAGACAAATATAATAATAAGATGATAACTGGCGATATTATTCAAAATCTAAAAGAACAAAAAAAGTTGATGAAAAAACAAGAACATCCTAGCTATACATATAGAACGAACATATTAGAAAGATTGGGAGAAAATTATGAAATATAGTTTTGAAATTTTAGAAAAAGCAATAGGAAAAGAAAGACCTAGATTTAATAGAAGGACAAATACTGCATATACACCACAGAAAACAAAAAACTTTGAAGAGATTGTAAGATGGAGTTTTGTTAGTAAATATAACATAGAGCAAGAAGCAAGCTACGAGCCATTCAGAGCGACAATAAAAGCAATATTTAAGCCACCAGTTAGCACAAGTAAAAAAAGATTAAGAGAGATAATAGGAAATCCGTACATGAAGAAGCCAGATGCAGATAACATAGCAAAAGCAATATTAGATAGTTTAAATGGATTAGCTTATAAAGATGATAATCAAGTTGTAGATTTATCTGTAAAAAAAGAATATGGGTTAGAAAACAAAATTATAGTTATTTTGGAAGAAATATAAAGATAGAAGAAAGGAAAGAATTAAAATGTTTGATTTTTTTAAAGAAACAATAAGTAATATTGGAATTAAATTAATAAGTAATTTTTCTATAAAGTTAGCAGATTTTATAGAAGAGATTATAAAAAAAAGTAAAGATGGAGATGAGAACGATAATAGTGGAGACGACGCACAAATAGGTTCAAGTGGATACAACGCAAAAATAGGTTCAAGTGGAGACGACGCACAAATAGGTTCAAGTGGATACAACGCACAAATAGGTTCAAGTGGATACAACGCAAAAATAGGTTCAAGTGGATACAACGCAAAAATAGGTTCAAGTGGAGACGACGCACAAATAGGTTCAAGTGGATACAACGCACAAATAGGTTCAAGTGGAAACTACGCACAAATAGGTTCAAGTGGAGACGACGCACAAATAGGTTCAAGTGGATACAACGCAAAAATAGGTTCAAGTGGAAACTACGCAAAAATAGGTTCAAGTGGAAACTACGCACAAATAGGTTCAAGTGGATACAACGCACAAATAGATATAAGTGGAAAAAATTCAATAGGTTTTGCTTGTGGATACAAATCTATAATAAAAGCTAAAAAAGGCACATGGATTTCACTTGCAGAATATGCAAGAAATGAAGATGGAAAGCTTATGCCAGTTTTTGCAAAGTCAGCACAAATAGGAAATAAAGACTATACAGATTATAGTGGGAAAACACTTAAATCTAATACATATTATATTTTATGGAAAAAAATGTTTTATCCAGTAGACCAATTTGATGGTTTATGGACAATTAAATTAACAGAGAAGAAAAGAGACAATATAACAATAATTAAAGCAATAGATGTAGATGATATCTTAAAAAGTGAAATAAAAGAAATCTACATAGCAAGAGAAGGAAAATTATCAGCTCATGGATATACGTTAAGAGAAGCAATAGAAGATTTAACATTGAAGAAATTAGGTAATGTTAATATTGATGAAATAGTTTCAAAAATAAGAGAAACTAGAAAGGTAACAAGAAGTCAATATAGAGCAATTACTGGGGCATGTTTATATGGAACTAATAAGTTTTGTGAAGAACATAATATACAAGATTTAGAAGAAATATCAATAGATGAATTAAGAAAAATACTTATAAATGACTATGGGGCAAAGCAATTTTGGAAATTAATAGATAATCAATAAAGGAGAAGATATGCGAAAGTTAAAACCAAATGAAAAAATAATAAAAGAATACGAACGATTCATATTAATAGAAGTGGCTTGTCCTGGCGGAAATAGTTATAGAACAACGATTGATAAATGGGAGCGAAAAGACTTCAACAATAATACTTATAAAACGCCAGAAGAGAGACTAGAAAATCAATTAGATAAATTGGTGTATAGGAGATAGGAGGAAAAAAATGAAAAGATGTCAGTCGTGTGGACGTTATCCATTTTGTCCTAATATAAATGAGAATGGCTGCGACAAATGGGTAAAACAGAACTATGAAGAGATAGAAAGGAAAGAAGATGCAAAAAATAATATTAAGTTTATTTGATTTAACGGGTAACTGGAGTAAACCATATAAAGATAATAATTATAAAGTAATCCAAATAGATTTACAACTTGGACAAGACATATTAACTTGGGATTATACGCAAATACCCAAAGACCAAGTATATGGAATTTTATCAGCTTGTCCTTGCACAGATTTTGCATTAAGTGGAGCAAGACATTTTGCAAGAAAAGATAGAGATGGTAGTACAGAGAGAAGTAAACAATTAGTATATAAAACATTGGAGATTATAGATTATTTCAAACCGAAATTTTGGGTAATAGAAAATCCAATGAGTAGAATACATAAATGTTGTCCAGAATTAGGACAAGTTAAGTTTAAATTTAATCCTTGTGATTTTGCAGGATATTGTAAAGATAAAATTGAACAGCAAGAAAATAGATATAATAAAGCAACTTGGCTTTGGGGAAAATTTAATAATCCTATTCCTAAAAGATTAGAGCCATTACAAAAGGATAGCCCAATATGGAAGAATCCATTGAAGTTACCTTATGGAAGTATAGAACTTCAAAATTGGAGAAGTAAAACACCGATGGGATTTGCTTATGCTTTTTATGAAGCAAATAAGTAAAAGAAATAGAAAGGAAAGAGAAATGAAAGAAACAGCATTTGAAATAATATTAACTATTTTAGGGGTAATAATAATGGTTTATAGTGTAATGGAAATGGGAGAAAGATACAAGCAACAAACAGAATACATAAAATTTTTAGAACAAAGTCTAAATGAGCAAATACAAGAGAAACAAGTGTATATGAATATGTTCAAGGAAAAAAATGAGTAAAGTAGATGAAATGTTTGAAAACTAGGATATACAAAATTTACTAATGAATATTTCGTAATGTAAAGGAGCTGTGGCGGATATGATAGAAGCAAATAATAAAAAAGTTTTAATAAAATTAATACAAGAAAATCCAAAATTACCATTTGTTTTTATGGTAAGCAATGATGAAATAGCAAGTGATTATGATTGTACTGTTTATGAAAATTTTAGGGCATATAAAAGTGAAATTTATAAATATAAAAAATGGGGAGATATAGTTTATACAGATGATAGATATGATGTATTTGAGTATTATGCTAATGAACTTTGTGATGAAGATGGCTATAAAGATTTGTTTAATGAAGATTTTGATAAAGCAATAGATGAATACATAGATGAAAATATAGAACATTATGAAGCAATAGTAGTTTATGTGAATTAGGAGTGTATGAGATGTTAAGTAAAGAAGAAATAGAAAAAATTAATAAAATATTAAGTTGTGATAATTGTCCTATAAGTTATGCTTGTGAAGGTTGCGATATTACTTGGACGGACAAGCAGTTACTAAAAAAATACATAGCCCAATTAGAACAAGAAAATAAAGCCTTAAAGAAAGGAATAACATCTCTTATGGCTAGTAGAAAGAAGTGGAAATATAAATATTATAAAGAGAAAAGAAAGTAGAGGGAAAGTAAATGTGTGAATATTGTGAAAAAAGAAAAGAGTTGAAAAGTGGTAATTTTTGTGGTAGTGCAACTATGAGAATATGTGGAAAATATATGGATATTTATGGAGATGAAAAGAAATTTAATATATTTAAAAGAATATATCAACCTAGTTTTGATATAAAATTTTGCCCAATGTGTGGGAGAAAGTTGGAGGAGAATTAAATGGGAACTAATTATTATGCAGTAAAAAAGAAACCTAGGATAGTTAAAGTATATGATAAAATACATTTAGGTAAATCAAGTTTTGGTTGGAAATTTGTTTTTCAAGAACAAGAGCAATATCATAATTTTGAAGAATTTAAAGACTTTATATTGAATAATAAAGAATACATAATTAAAGATGAATATGGAAGAGAGGTAAAGCCACAAGAGCTATTAGATTTGATAGAAGAACACCAAAAAGAAAATAATCCAGATAACTTCAAATATAATAAAAACATAAATGGATACAGATTTGATGATAGAGATTTTAGCTGATTAAACAAGCTAATTGTTAAGATAAAAGTAAATGATTTTAAGTAGGAGGAACTATGAACAAAGATAAAATGGAAATAGAAGAAGCTGTAAAAATATGTGAAAACTTTATTAAAGAAAATAAAAGTAGACCAATTGTATTACATACCGCTATAGAAACAGTATTACAAGCATTAAAATGTAAAGATAACCTAATAGAAGATTTAAAGTTACAAGCAAAAAGTTTAAATGGTATAATACGAAATTCAATACCTAAAAAGAAAATAAAAGATAAGAAAGTAGATTTAGAAAAAGAATATGAAAATAAATTAGAAAAAAATTCAATAAAAGCATTTATATTAAAGTGTCAAATAGAAATATTACAAGACTTATTAAAGGAGGACTAGCTTATGGAATTAGAAAAAGCAATAAATATAGCTTACGGTATCAAAGATAGTTTTAGACAAGAAGGAATGATAAATTATGCAGAAGCAATAGAAATAGTATTACAAAAATTTCAAGAAAAAGATAATTATTACGAAGATATACAAGAAGCTTATAATGATTTAATTCAAAAATCAATACCTAAAAAGAAAATAAGAGAAAAATTGAAAGAAGTACAATTACCAAATGTAATAGTAGGTGGTAGAAGGAATGGTAAAACATTAGAATATGGAATTAAATTAGGAAGAATAAAAGCCTATGAGGAATTATTGGAGGATAAATAATAAAGGAGAAAGCCAATGATTTTGTATAAATGTGATATATGTGGAAAAGAATTTAATAATTTAGAAAGCATAGTCTTGTATAGCAAAAGAATAGACTATTGTGAAGATTGTGTTAAAGAAGCTTATAGAATGAGCCAGGCAATGAAAGATAGTATCAAGTATTACAATGAAGAAGCTGATAGACAAATACGAGAAGCTGAAAAAAATATAATAGGGAGGGCGGACAAATGACAAGAGAAGATTTGATTAAATTTAATGCAGATCAGAAATGGATTAAAGCTAGAATAAGTTTCTGCGAAGAACAAATAAAATCAATAGGAAGATTAAATAGTATTTTATCAGATATGCCCAAAGGTAGTAGAATAGTATATGATAATGAAGCAGAAGGTTTAGTAAAACTTTTAGACCAAATAAATGATTTAGAAACAGAAGTGAGAAAGAGTACAATTGATATGGAGAATGATATAAAGAGACAGTTGGAACTATTAGAACCTAAATATGGCTTGTTATTATACAATCATTATATACTGGGGTATAGTTTAAAAAAAATTGCAAGAGAAGTTTTGCATTATGAAATTAAATACATATATAAGCTAAAAGATAAAGCTTTAGATGAATTTGATAAACATCACGAAAAAAAAGGTTGAATCACGAATGTCAAATGTGATTTAATGTATACTAGGAAGAAAAAAGATAAAATCTTTTGTGAAGAGGAATTAGAGCAATCTAGTTCCTTTTTAGTTTTCTTAAATATTAACAATACTAGATAAGTTAATATAAAGCGTTCATAGAAACGCCTCCTTCTAAAATATAGAAAATATAACATAGAGCAAATTCTAGTTAATGCTTAATTTATATAGGTAGTATGTAGGATATTTAAAACCTAGGCAATGGGAGCGTAAGGTTGAGATACTAATTCTGTCACAGAGAAGACAAGTGTCAAGTCTTCCAAGAGGTTCGGCAAATTATTGCTAAAGGTTATAGGCTGTGATGATACCAGTAATCCAAATGACACGAGATAGCATCTTGTGTAATCCGAAATATCTTACATAGTGCTTATACAAGAAAATGAATAAAAGAGAAATAAACAAGTAATTGAAAGGATAAACATATGAAAGATATATTAAAAGAATTTGTAGAAGAAATATGTCCTACCTGTAAAGGAAAATGTGATAAAGGAATTACTTTTATATATGGAGAAGACAAGGCAGTAAGATGTGTTGATTATGTAAAAGATGAGACGAAGATAGATAAGACAGGAAAGCCTTTGTATTCTACTGCCAAGAAGGATAAGCCTGTTATGAAAAATCTAGTATAGGAGAAGAAACAATGTATAAAGCCAATATTGGAGATATTTGGATAGTATTAAATCCAAAAATAAAAATCAATAATAAAAATAATATAAATGTGGAATTAGAAAAGAGACCGTGTTTAATCATTGATGATGGACACGGTTTTATTATTGAAAAAAGCAATGATTATTTAGGAATGAAAATAACAACACAAGACAATGGCATACGAAAAAGAGAAATAAAAAATTGGAATGAAGTAGGATTAAAACATAAATCTTATTTAAGAATAGAAGCTCCAATAAAGATAGAAAAAGAGCAGCTAATAAAAAAGATAGGACAAGTAAGTAAATATGACTTATATATGTATTTAAATGAATTATCAGATTATTTTAATATTGATGTTTTAGCAAAATTTAAATAAAAAAAGTATTATAAAGGATTTAGTGTAGGAGGGAAAAAATGCTAGTAAAAGCGACAGACAAATATGAAAAATTAAATATTCAGGATAATGAATTGGGAAGAGTACCCAAAGAAGGGGAACAATGGGAAGTAACAGAAGAAAGATATGAAGTATTAACAAAGACAAATAAGTATAATACGGTTTTCGTAGAAAAGGTTAAGATGAAAAAGAAAGCAGAACAAAAAGAGTAGGTGTGTATTATGAATATTCAAAAATATATAACGATGCTATTATATAAATTAAATAAGAAAGATAAAGACATAAAACTAGTTACAATATATTCTTTATATTATGACGGACGATATGAACAATTTACGAATAAAAAAGAATTGTTTCGAAGGTTATTAGAAATAGATAAGGAATTACAATGGGTAAGCTGACAGACAAACAGAAGCAAGAAATAATAGCAAGTTATATAGAATGTGAGAATTATTCAGAAGTAGCAAGAAGATATAACGTATCAGATATGACAGTTAGGAGATTAGTTAAGAATCCAGAGAACAAAGACGTGTTGGAAAAGGTTGAACAAAAAAGAGAAGAAAATACACAAGAAGTATTAAAAGAAATGAGCAAAAGAAATAAAACGAAAATTGCTTTAATAGATAAAATATTTAATGCTATGGACAAAAAACTAGACAATGTTGATATGTTTACTAATATTAAAGATTTAGCTACAGCTTATGGAATTATTATGGATAAAGAATTAAAGCTTAAAGAAATTGATGTAAAAAATGATAATACAATTCAACGAATACAAATAATAAATGATTTGCCAGAGGACGAAGAAAATGGAACAAATCAGGATTAAAGATATAATAGCTCCACATTTTTGGAACACATTTAATTCAAAGAAAACACATCAAATAGACAAAGGTGGTAGAGGTAGCACAAAAACAAGTAAAAACTCTATAAAAATAACCTATCATTGTTTATCAGAATCCAAGTGTAGTGCAGTAATCATAAGAAGATACCAAAATACATTAAGAAATAGTGTATATAAAGAGACAAAAAGAGCATTATCAAGATTTCATTTAGAAGAAGGTATTGATTATACAGCATTTAAAAGCCCTGCTGAGATACATTTAAATAATGGAAATAATATATATTTTGCTGGTGGAGACGACTATGAAAAGATAAAAGGTATGATTGATGAGAAAAATCCAGTTAAAATATTGTGGTTTGAAGAATTAACAGAATTTGAGAGTCCTGATGAAATAGACCAGATTATAGCAACATTTACAAGAGGCAATGATGATTGGTTTATAGTTTTATATTCATTTAACCCACCTAAAAATAAGTTCCATTGGGTAAATCAATGGACAGAACAAATGGCAAAAAGAAAAGATTGTATTGTAACGCAAAGTGATTATAGAACTGTTCCAACAAATTGGTTAGGTAAAATATTTATAGAACAAGCAAAAGAAATGGAAAAAAATGACGAGAAACGTTATAGATGGATATATATAGGAGAAGTAATAGGACTAGAAGGATTAATATATAATCCCGATTTAATAGAATATGTAGATGAAAATTATATAGAAAAAAACAATATAAAAATATTATATTTAGATTTTTCAATAGATAGTGGTCATCAGACATCTGCAACAGCTGTGGGTTGTTATGGATTAGGAAGTGATGGGTATTGGTATTTATTAGATACTTATTATTATAGCCCACACGAAAAGGCAGTTAAGAAAGCACCAAGTGAATTAAGTAAAGATATATTCGATTTTGAAATAACAATGGTTAAAAAATATAAAGCAGCTATGGATAGAGAAACGATAGACTCGGCAGAAGGGGCTTTAAGAAATCAATTCTTTAAAGATTATGGAAGAAGATTACATCCAGTGGACAAAGGAAAAGATAAAGAACAATTGATAGAATATTCACAAGACTTTATTTCAAAAAGAAAGTTTAGGGTATTAAATAATAACAATAATCAGATATTTAAAAAAGAAAACGAAAATTATATGTGGTTAAAAGACAGTGTTGAAAAAGGAAAGCCAACTCCAGATAAAACGGAGAAGGCTTTTTTAAGTTCAGAAAAATATTACAACACATATACAAAGGATTTTGCTTATTCATACGGAGACCATACACAAGATAATTTTCAATATTGGATAAAAGATAATCTACAGAAATTAGGATTAAAACAATAGGAGGAACAAATGGAACTTTATAACAACATACAAAGTGTTTTAAGTAAAAAAGGTATTAATTTAGTAGTAGGCAATATTTATGACTTAATGGCTATATGGAAACAATGGTATAGAGGTAATGTAAATGATTTTCATTATTATAATTTAAGAGTTAATGGTCAAGAAGTAAGATGCGAACGTAAAACAATGAATATGCCTAAAAAAATATGTGAAGATATAACAAAATTGCTTTGGACAGAAAAAACAAGGATTGAATTAAGTAATAAAGGAGCAACTAAAAAATTATGGGAAGTTCTAGATAGTAAAGAAAATTCTTTTACTGTTAATTTTCCTGTTTTTTTGGAAAAAAGTTTAGCAATTGGAGATGGAGCATTAATTGAATACAAAGATAAGAATAATAAAACTATAATAGACTATGTTTTAGGAGATGTTGTAATTCCTTATAAATACACTAATAGTTATATAAATGGATTAATAACAGTAAGTAGATTTGTAGAAGAAACAAGAAAAAAGAAAGTTTATTATACACATATTACATACCATGAATACCAAGACGGAGTTTATAGAAAGTTAAACGAATTATATAAATCTAGCATAGAAACTGAATTAGGGAAAGAAATAGATTTTAACGAAAAATTTCCAGATATACAAGAATCAGAAGAAATAAAGACATCTACACCAAGATTTCAAATAGTAAAACCTAATTTAGCCAATAATTTTGACACAGAAAGTCCAAAGGGAATATCTATTCTTGCAAATAGCATTGATAGATTTAAGTCAATAGATACAAAATATGATAGTTTTTGCAATGAGTTTGATTTGGGTAAAAAAAGAATATTAGTAGACCAAACAGCAATGAATGGACAAATGACAGTTGATGAGGAAGGTAACCAAAGACTTATTCAATATTTCGATGCAAATGACAAGGCTTATGTAGCAATTAATGGAATGGAAGGACAGCCTGTAAAAGAAATAGATTTTACTTTAAGAGCACAAGAGCATATTGACAGTATTAATGCAGAATTGAATTGGCTAAGTTCAAATGCAGGTTTAGGAAGTAATTTTTATAAATTTGACGGTGTCAGCACAAAGACAGCTACAGAAGTTATATCTGAAAATTCAGATGCCTTTAGAACCAAAGTGCATTATGACATTATAGTAAACGATGTGGTTTATGATTTAGTAAAAGTAATTTGTGAAATGGAAGGAATAAAAACGAATAAGATAACAATTATTCCAGATGATAGTATTATAGAAGACAAGAATACAGAACAATTAAGAGCACAACAAGAAGTATCCCAAGGATTAAGAAGTAAGAAATCTTATTTAATGGATATAAAAGGAATGTCAGAGCAAGAGGCAGAAGAAGAATTGCAAAAGATACAAGAAGAAAAGATGAGTAATCAAGAGGCATTGGGATTTCAAAGCAATGTAGATGAGGAGTGATATAACACAAAAGGAGGATAAGAATGGATAAAGAATTATATGCTTTAAAATGTCAAATACAAGAACTTGTAGACAAATATCAAATAAACGATATAAATGTTTATATAGAAAAAGAAACAGTAAGAAGACTAGATGAAGAAGTAGTAACGGAAAGGCATGCATTTATATCTGTTGAGGTGTAAAGATGTTAACTCCTAAAGATTTTGAAAACATAGTAAAACAAGCAGAACAATTATATAGTAGTTTGGAATTAGAAATAATTCAAGAAATAGCAGAAAGAATAGCAAATGTTGGTTATGCAAACACAGTAGTTTTGAATGACATATTAATAGCACAAGAAATGGGATTAATGTACCAAGACATTATTAATATGGTTGCAAAATATAATGAAACTTCTGTAAGTCAAATGGAAGATATTTTTAGTAAAGCTGGAGCTAAAACATTAAGGCTAGATGATAAGATATATAAAGAAGCGGGTTTAAATCCTCTTCCATTAAAACAAAGCAAAAGTATGTTGCAATTTTTAATGGCTACTGCAATGAAAACACATAATAATTTGAGCAATTTAGTTATGACAACAGCTAGTAACAGTCAAACAGAGTTCTATAATGCAATGAATAAAGCATATATGGAAGTAAGTACAGGAGTGAAGAGTTATTCACAATCTATTATAGATTCAGTAAAAGAAGTATCTAAAAAGGGTGCAACAATAACATATCCGAGCGGTTATAAAACTAGTATAGAAAATGCAGCTAGAATGAATATTTTGACATCTGTTAATCAAACATCTGGTAGATTACAATTAATGCGAGCAGATGAAATGGGTTGGGACTTGATGGAAATATCTGCACACAGTGGAGCAAGACCAGAACACGCTGAATGGCAAGGAAAAATAGTAAGCAGAAGTGGACAAAGGGGCTATTTAAGTTTAGAAGATATAGGTTATGGAGAAGTAACAGGATTTCAAGGAGTAAATTGTAGGCATACTTGGTTTCCATATTTTAAAGGAAGTACAACAACATATACAGATAGAGAACTTCGAAAATTAGCAAATGAAAGTGTTATATATAATGGAAAGAAAATTAGTAAATATGAGGCTACACAAGTCCAACGAAAGATGGAAAGACAAATAAGACAAAACAAAAAAGATATTGCAGGATTAGAAGGAATATTGAAAAGTAATACTGATAATGCAGAATTAATAGAAGAAACTAAAAATAAATTTAATATAAGTTCATACAATTTAAAGCAAAAAGAAATAGACTTAAAAGATTTTCTAGAACAAACGAATTTAAAAAGAGACATAATAAGAGAAAGAATTGCAGAAACTAATAGAAGTACATCACAAAGAATAGTACAAGGTTCTAAAATTATTGAAAAGAACAAAGAAATGTTGTATAATAGTAGTATACCTTTAGAAAAAAAATTAACTTTTTTCAACGAGATAACACAACAGTCATTTATACCTAAAAATGCAGAAATTAATAATATCGTTGAAATAGCTGGGAAGAATACAAAAGAGTTTAGAAATGCTAGTCGATATGCAGAAAAATATGGAGGAAAAGCAAGTGATTATAGTAAACGAGCAGGAAAGATAGAAAGTGATAAATACATTTTTGATATTCATTGGGTTCAAGGCGAAAATGGAATTATGACAGATTGGAAAATTAGCAAAATAATTTTGAAAGGAGGCAAATAGTTGAAGGTAAGATATATTGGAAAAAGTTTTGGAATTGAAAGCTTAACAAATGGAAAAATATATGAATGTATTGGAATAGAATATGGAATGTTAAGAATAATTGATGACAGTGGAGAAGATTATTTATATTCAGCTGTAAAGCCTGCTTCACTGGAGAATATCAAGTTATGTGGTAAATGGGAAATAATAGAAGATAATGAAAATAAAGACTTAGCAAAAGTAATTAAATAGTTAATCAAGACACTGTAACAGGTGTCTTTTTTATATGCAAAGAGATTAGCAATAGCTAACCTCTTATTTTTATGCCTTTTTTACGGTAGCAGGCTTAAAAGAACAACTGGGAATATGTCGACGGACGATAAACGGGAGGTAAATGTTATGGAAGATAACAAAGAAGATTTAGAAAAGAAAGAAACAGCAGAAGGAAACGAAGAAGCTGGGAAAGTAGATACTCAAGCTACTGAAAATAAAGATGAGGGAAGTTCTAATGTTGATGTAAAAGCAGAAGCTCAAAAAATAGCAGATGCAATGCTTGCTAAGAAAATGAAAGGAATGCCAACTAAAGAAGAATTAAAAGCATTCAAGGATTGGCAAGAAAGTCAAAAGACGGCAGAACAAAAACAAGCTGAAAAGGAAACAGAATACCAAAATGCATTATCTAAAAACACAAGCTTAATGCAAGAAAACACAGTATTAAGAAAGGGTGTAAATGCAGATGATGTGGATTATGTAGTATTTAAGGTTTCTAAAATGGAAGGCGAGTTTGAAGAGAACTTAGACAAGTTCTTAAAAGATAATCCTAAGTATTTAGGAGAAAAAACTGAAGAGCAAAAAGCAACTGGTACGCCAGTAAAAACTTTTAGTTCTAACAGTAACGATGGTGTTTTAGGAATATTGGCTTCAAAACACCCAGATATTAAATTTTAGAAAAGAGGTAATGTAAAATGGCAAATGCAATTAATGCAAATGGAACACACGAAAGACAAGAAAGATATGCAAACGCAATCGTAAAATTAATGAGACCTTTATTAAGAATTAGAAATACTTTTTCAAGAGATTATGAAGGTAACCCTACTGCTGGAGCAGTTAAAGTTCCAGTAAGAGAAAAAGATGTAGAAGTTAAAGACTATGATGTAAAAAGTGGAATCGCTTTAAGTCAGTCAGCTACTTCATACAAAAATATACTTATTGATAATCATAAAGCTATAAATGAGCTAATCGATGGTTATGAAGCAGAAGCTGTTCCAGACAATTTAGTAGCACAAAGATTAGAAAGTGGAGCTTATTCAATATCTAAAACTTTAGAAGAAGATGCGATAAAAGCTTTATTAACTGGAACAGAATCTACACAAGAAGATTGTACAGCTGAAAATGTTTATTCTAATATAGTAAAAGATATTGCAATTTTAGCTAAAAAAGGCGTAAGCAAAGACAGAATGTATGTAGCTATTGATTATGCTACAGAAACTTTATTATTAACTGATGAAAAATATTCAAATACTGCATCTCAAATTGGTGCTGAATTAGCAAGAGAAGGTGTTGTAGGAAGAATCAATGGCGTAAATGTTATAGTTGAAGATTTAGGAAAGAAAGATGAAACTAAAGATGTTCAATATATCATTTACGGTGTAGATTGGTGCCAAGCTATTGATGAATGGAAAGTACAACCTACAGTTAATACTTTAAGCGATGGTTCTCATATTGGTTCATCTGCATTACAAGGTAGAATGGTATATGCTGATGCAGTTACTGATACTGATGCAGTTATAGTAAAAGCTACTGCAGGAGAATAATAAGGAGGATAAGGTATGCTTGAATACATAACAGAACAAGAATATATAGAGTTGTTGGGAGCTGTAAGCATACCTGATAACTTTAATAATTTAGTAGTGAAAGCAAGTAACTATATTAATTACAATACTCATAATCGCATTGATAAAAACAATGTGTCTGAGCAAGTAAAATATGTTACTTGCTTAATTGTTAATTTGATCAATGAAGAAGAAACCAAACTAGAAGAAATAGGCAATTTAAAATCACAAAACATAGAAGGTTGGTCTGAATCATACGCAACACCAGAAGAAATCAAAGCGGATTATTCTAATCAAAAATATAATGTGCTAAAAACATATTTGGCTTATGAAATAGGCATAGATGGAAATCTTCTTTTGTATAGCGGGGTAGGTGTAGTAAATGAGTAATTTCTTTATACACAAAATCACAGTATATCATACAGAAGATGGAGAAACCTTTGAGCCATTACATTTTAATACTGTTTATTTTAGACACAATAAAAAGACCAATTTAATTGATAAGGGACTACAAGAAGGAAGTACAGGTTCTATTACAATTCCTACAACAGAAAAATTAAAGATAACAACAGATGACTATGTTGTAGAAGGAATAGTAGAAGATACATTTAACTTGCGTGACTTACAGGACAAATATCAATTATTTAAGGTAGTTAGTGTTGATGATAATAGAAAAGGCGGATTACAGCATTATAAAATAGGAGTTAGTGAATAATGAGATTTGAGGTAGAACTTAAATTAGATAACGTCAATCAAATAATAAATAATCTTGGTTTTCAAGAGAATGGACCAGTTAACGAAAGGTTTAGAGATATAGCAGATAAATTTATGGACCCATATATTCCATTTGAAACAGGAATATTAAAAAATAATAAAAGATATCCTGACAAATCTTCAATATTATATGCTACTCCTTATGCTCATTATCATTATAAGGGAAAAAAGGCGATAGGTCCTAGCAGACCTAAAGGAATTAGAAGAACCATATCAAACGAAGATATGAGATATCAAGGAGCACCTAAAAGAGGTCCAGAATGGGATAAACGAATGATGAATGACAAAGAACAAGAAGTATTAAAAGAACTTCAGAATTTTGTAGATAATGGAGGTAAATAATGGAAGAGAAATCAAAAATAGAAAAGATTAAAAAGTACATAGAAAGTTGTAATCTTTTAAATGGAAATAAAATTAATGTGGATTATTTAAAAGATAAGACTATTAGCTATTCTATTGATAGAACACCGTCAAATCCAGTAGTAGCTACTGATATATTAGGCGGAAAAATAAAACAGATTACTTTTGATTTTGTTGTACAAGCTCCTTTATCTAGTAGAGCAATTGAAAATCTAGTTAATTCAAAGTTTTGTGAGGATTTTATGGAATGGATTGAAATCCAAAATAAGAATCGAATATATCCAGAAATAAAAGGAATGCAAGAAGTATCTTGTACAAGTCCAGGATATATTTTACAAAAAACAGACACTACGGCAGTTTATATAATTCAAATGAAATGTGAATATTATGAAAAATTTTAAGGAGGGATAAATAATGGCAGATACAGATATAAAAGTACCTGATAATATTGAAAAAATAAACAGAGATGAATGGGTGGACTTTTTAGATACCACACCAGATAGTGATTCAACATGGGCGTTAATAGGTGTTGGTATAACTGATAAGGCAACAGATTATAATGCAGAAGTATCAGAAGAAAAATGGATAATAGAAAG